>CAZVBB010000127.1:0-3480 GCA_964625285.1 uncultured bacterium
AGTATAGGGCTTCAGAAAACTATGTAGTCGGGCTCGTCTCTGAACCCGACAGGGGTTAAATGGCCAAGTTATCGCATGTTATACTTGAGGGGCATTGTTATTTTGTGACCACAACGGTTTTTGGAAGGAAGCCACTTTTTAAGAATCAAGAGGATGCCAGCATACTTTTGCAGGTAATCTACAACCAGCAAAAGAGAAAGAGGTTCTATCTTCTTGGATTTGTAATAATGCCCGAACATCTTCATCTGATGGTCGTTCCACGCCAAGGAAATGAGCTCTCCTTATATCATGCAAGAAATCAAGAAAGGGAGCGCAAGATTAATCAATCAGAGGAATTTTAAAAGAGGAAAGGTTTGGATGGATGAATACTACGAGAGCGTAATTCGCGATGAAGAAGACCTCACGCAAAGGCTTTAAGTATATGGCAAACAATCCGGTAAAGAGAGGTTTGGTAAAGGAAGCTGCAAATTATCTTTTCGGCTCAGCAAATGAAAGATACAAGACAGACCTGGAAAATTTTCTCTCGGGGTCAAAGACGACCCCGAGTACTATTTATAAGGCGTCACAAAAGTGCCGCCCTTGATCACAGGCTGGAACGTGTTTTGTGACAGCCTGTGATATTTAATATAGGAGGAATTTTTCACCTCCACCCCTATTGGAAAGGTATGAAAACAGGGGATTACAGCAAATTTTAGAACGAGTTACCGACGGTAAATTTAGGTGGAGGTGAACTTTTCAAGTGCTCTTTAGTTTTACCGACGATAAAATAGTTTTCTGAAGGGCACAATTAGTACACTGGTGCTCTGGTGCACTGAATTGTATCCGCCGAGGCGGATAGCTTACTGGGGGCTCAGGGTCTCTGAAGGAGGATAATTCCATGGAAAAAGGTATAACTTATAAACAAAAGCTTCTTTATGCCCAAGGCTGCCTTGGTCAAAATGTAGTGAATCTTATAGCGGTTACATGGACCGTATTTTTTTATGCTGGAGGGGGTGGTCGTAATCCCCTTATTCCACTTGCCTTGGCAAGTGCTATTTTTGGTATAGGTCGTATCATAGATGTTATCAGCGATCCCATTATTGGATATTTTAGTGACAATGCTACTTTTAAATCAGGGAGACGCAGACCATTTATCTTTTGGGGAGCGCCGCTGCTAGCGATTTCCCTCTTCCTTGTCTTTACTCCGCCCGGTGCTGAAAATATGTGGATTAACGTTTTGTGGCTATTTATTTTTTCTAATTTTTACTTTACCATGCTAACTGTTACAGGAGTTCCATTCCGTGCTGTACTTCCCGATGTGGCACACAGCTCTCAAGAGCGTATGAGTCTTTCTGCATGGATGGCTATCTTTGGAACGATCGGAGTTATGATAGCTGCTTTAGGAGGGGGTCCGATGATAGAAGCAGTCGGCTACTCCGTAATGGGTATTATAATGGGAGTTATAGTATTAGTTTCTTTCTGGATTTCACTTTTGGGCATAAAGGAGCGACCTATAAGTGAGTCTGACCTGAAAACCAGGCTGTCTCTTTTTGGTGCTATACTTCAAACAGTCAAAAATAAACAGTTTTTAGCCTTTGCTGCTGCAATTATTTGCTTCCAAGTAGGTTTGCAGATTATGATGATAGCTCTTCCTTTTTTCGTTACCGAAGTCCTAGGTCAGGGACTGGCGCAGGTGGCGGTTTATCAGGGCACCTTTGTTGTTATAATGTTTATAATGTTGCCACTATGGGTAAAGATTGGCAGTAAACTTGGAAAGCGTAAAAGCCAACTTATGTCCTTATTGCTGTTAGCCATCATTTGCCCCTTCTTTTTCTTTATAGGTCACCTTCCAATAGTAGCGCCAACTATTCAAGCGATTATCTTTTTTGCTTTGTTTGCTATTCCTATTGCCGGCCTCTATGTATTTCCAAATGCCATTGTAGCTGATATTACTGACTACGATGAGCTGAAGACAAATAAGCGACGTGAGGGCGTGTTCTATGCTGGATTCGGCTTCGTGGAAAAAACAGCGTGGGCTGCCTCGGCTTTTATCGTTGCGACAATCCTTCCCGTTTTTGGTTTTACAGCAGAAGATCCTCTTGGAATTCGCTTAGTAGGTCCCCTGGTGGGTTTGCTTGCGCTTATAGGTTTTATAGGTTTTTGGCGGTACCGATTAGCCGATGAAGTTCGGGGTAAAAGTTTAGAAGAAATTGAAGAAATATTAGTCCCTAAAATGTGAAGTCTTGCGCAAAGAGGAATACTCATGTGTGAATTCTGCACTAAACACGGTGAGGGGCAGAAGTGGTATCAGGTGATGCGCAACTACTCCCGCGAACTCCCGGACCAGCAAGGGCGAGTGAAGTTCATGGATAATCACATGGCCCATTTCGAGGAGAACGTCCGTAAAGGAGCGGGGCTACTGGACACACTCAGAAATAAGCCCTTGGTCTACCACTTCATCCGCCGCATGGCTATTCGCCGGCAAAAGGCCAGGCACTGGGGGCAGGTAGTGCCCATTGAAGACGTGGAGCAAATCGTAGACCTTGTGGACTCCATCGTGCGCCTGCCTTGCGTCTGCCGCTCCCTGACCACGGGTCGCGAAGTCCGCTATTGCTTCGGCATTGGTGCCAACACGGGCATCTTGGGCAAGTATCCCGACTACTCCCATAGCCTGGAGATATTAGAGAAGGAAGAGGCTAAGAAGCTCCTGCGCTCCTTCGACAAACAAGGCATGATGCACTCCATCTGGACTTACAAGACGCCCCACATCGGTAGCATCTGCAATTGCGATCAGGATTGCGTGGCCTACCGTACCCAGGTGACGGCAAACTTGCTGCAGGTAATGTTCCGCGCCGAGTACGTGGCGCTGGTAAACTGGGAACTGTGCAACGGCTGCAAGAAGTGCCTATTGAACTGCCAGTTTGGAGCCATCCGCTACTCCAACACCATGAAGAGGGCTACCATTGAAATGAGACAGTGCTATGGCTGCGGCGTCTGTCGGGCTGTCTGCAACCAGGAGGCTATTATCTTGAAGCCCAGAATCAACTTCGCCAAGTTGCCGTGGTAGGAAGAAGCGAGGGGACAATGAAGATACAGATCAATACCCAGGCTTGTGGTAATCCACTGGACTGTCGGTTGTGTTTGGATCGCTGCCCGGAGAAGGTGTTCGGAACATATCCCCGTGGACGAAGAGAGCTGGGCATATCAGCCCGGGATTGGGTCATCTTTCCTCTGTTCACTTCCCAGTGCACGGGCTGCCTTGAATGCGAGGTTTTCTGTCCTCGGCAAGCCATCTCAGTGCAGGTAAATACTCAGTGAACCCCGTTAGTCAAATGTAAAAATCAAAAATCAAAATTGCGCTAAGGCGCTCATCGCTTGTTCAAAAGGAATAAGATTAAAACGATGATCCAAAATGACAAAGCAAAAATCAAAAATGAATTTAAGAAAGAAAATAAATTTGCATTTTTATATGTAATTTTGATATTTAAATTTTGATATTTA
>CAZVBB010000128.1:0-3478 GCA_964625285.1 uncultured bacterium
CTCCTGATTGCCGATGAGCCGACCACCGCACTGGATGTGACCATACAGGCACAGATTCTCAAGCTATTTCTCAGCTTAAGGGATAATACCAATGTATCCATCATTTTAATCACTCATGACCTGGGCATTGTTGCCGAAATAGCTGACCGAGTGGCAGTTATGTATGCCGGAGAAATAGTGGAAAGCGCTAATGTTTATAAGATATTTAACAATCCCCTGCATCCCTATTCTCAAGGGCTACTCGGAGCCATTCCCGGTAAAACCAAAGGCAGATTACGGGCAATTCCTGGCAATGTTCCCGACCCGGCAAGAAAGCCTCCGGGATGCCCTTTTCATCCGCGTTGTCCGCAGTGCAGTGACAAATGTAGAAAAGAGCCTCCCGTCCTGCAGGAATTAGAAGAAGAGCATTGGGTAAAATGTCACATATAAATTTGGTAATTTGGTAATTTGGTAATCTGATAATTTAATTTTTAAATTGTCAATTACCAAATCTATAATTTTAAAACAGAAACCTTGTGAGTAAAGAAACACTTAATAACGACATATCAAATAATGCACTTGTTGCGGTAGAGAACCTTCGGAAGTATTTTCCCATTAAGAGGGGATTTCTCAAGAGGACCGTCGGCGCCACACGAGCAGTTGACGGGGTAAGCCTGAAGATAAAAGCAGGTAAAACATTGGGACTGGTGGGAGAATCCGGCTGCGGTAAGACGACTACAGGAAGGTTGATTTTGCGTCTCATTGAGCCTGACAGTGGAAAGATTTATTTTGGCGGGAAAGAGATTACTGCTCTTTCTGCCGAAGAGATGAGAAAGGTAAGAGAAAATATGCAGATAGTTTTTCAGGACCCTTTTGCTTCGCTTGACCCGCGTTTTACGGTAGGGAGAACAATTGCCGAGGGGCTTGACTCCTTCTGGAAAAAGGACAAAAAGAAAATTGCGCTAAAGCGCTCATCGCTTGTTGAGCTAAAGCTCTCATTGCTTGATCATAAGGTTAAAGAGATTATAACAATGATGCAAAAGGAACGATATATTAGAACGATGATTACCGAAAGAGTCAATGAGCTTATCCAGTTGGTTGGATTACCCGCTGGCTGCCAGAATCGCTATCCGCATGAATTCAGTGGCGGGCAAAGACAAAGAATTGCCATAGCCAGGGCGCTTGCCCTAAATCCCTCTTTCATCATTTTGGACGAGCCAGTCTCTTCACTTGACCTCTCCATTCAAGCACAAATCATTAATCTTCTCTCAGACCTGCAGAAAAAATTCGGGCTCACTTATCTTCTAATCGCTCATGACCTTAATTTAATAAGACATATCTCCGATGATGTGGCGGTTATGTATTTAGGGAAGATAGTAGAACAGGCGGAAAGCGAGAAGCTTTACCACTCCCCCTTGCATCCCTACACAAAGGTATTGCTGGAAGCAATCCCGATTTCACATCCCGAGCAAAGGAAAGAAAAGCTGCCTCCCAAAGGGGAGCTGCCCGATCCGGCAAACCCTCCATCAGGGTGCAGTTTCCACCCGCGCTGCCCCATTGCCGAAGCTATATGCAGAAGAGAAGAGCCACAATTAGAGGAAAAAGAGAATGGCCATCTTGTGGCATGCCATTACTGAAAGCTTACCGCAAAGGGCATAGGGCAAAGTGAAAAAAGGATTCAAGGGTTCAAGGGTTCAGAGGTTCAGAACCCAGAACGGTAAACTTGTTAACTTATTAACTTGTGAACTTGTAAACTGGTGTACTGGTGACTGGTGTCAGCCAGAGGCTGGTAGTCCTCTGGACTAAAGACTGAAGTAGGGTAGGAAGAAGGGTTTCGCTTATCCTCATGATTGGCACGCATCGGGATAGGGTTATACTAAATTCTCATACATTATCTGTAGCGAAGGGCATCAATGGGATTTTGCCGAGCTGCCTTCATTGCCGGATATATGCCGGAAACAAGGCCAATAAAAACCGACACCGAGATAGCTAGAATTATAATGTCTGGTGATACTGCAGTTTGAAGTGTTTGCCCACCGCCAATATCTATTAGGGAAATCAAACGGGATAACAACCAGCCGCTGATTATGCCGATGCCACCACCAGCCAAGCTCAGCGTCGCCGCCTCAATCAAAAATTGAACTAATATATCCCTCTGTTTCGCTCCAACTGCTTTACGAATGCCGATTTCCCGAGTGCGCTCAGTTACCGAAATCAACATAATGTTCATAATACCGATGCCACCAACCAGCAGTGAGATGCTGGCAATGGCTCCCAGAATTATGGTAAATATTCCCATTACCTGAAGGAGTATTCCTGCCATTTCCTCCATAGTAAAAATGGTAAAATCATCCTCTTCATCCTTGGCTAGCCAGGGACGCTGCTCCCTTAAGACGCTTCTAATTTCCTCAATTGCTTCGTCCATCACCTCAGCACTGGCTGCTTGAGCATTGATTTGCTGGATACCATCCTCCCCCCGGGCAGTAAATATAGGAAATAGCCTGGACTGATGGGTAGTTATTGGTACCACCACTATATCATCCCAGCTCATCCCCATAAACGCCATGCCCCTAACCTCCAGAACACCGATAACGGTAAACCGTTCTCCTTTGATTGTAACCCTCTGCCCGATGGGGTCATCTAAACCAAACAGGTCTTCCGCCACCTGAGCCCCCAGCACCACTACCGTATTCCTTAAGGCTACATCCCTATCCGAAATAAATCTACCGGTGGCTACAGAAAAATTAAATAACCACTGATATTCGGGGGTAGAAGACTGAATAAAAGTAGATAGGCTCTCACCGCCAAATGCAATCTCAACCATGTTTTCCGATAGCGGAGCTACCCTTACCACCGAGGGGATATCAGCTAATGCTTCAACATCATCCACGGTAAGGGTGGGTACACCCATACCTGCCATCATGAGTGTCGGTATTCCCTCCTCCTCGCCGGGAGGAGCCGATATCACAAAAATTAGATTGGCGCCTATCCCTTCAATCATAGAGGTAACCTCATCCTGAGCTCCCCTCCCTACCGACATCAGTGTTATTACTGCTCCTACCCCAATGATAATACCCAGCATAGTTAATGACGAGCGCAGCTTATTGGCGAATAGTGCTCTTATGGCAATGGTAAAAGACTCAATAAACTTCACTTCTAATCTCCTTAAAAGCTAGTGGTGCATTTCATAAATACGGTTCCTAATAATTGATAAGGGAAATGCACCACTTCCACAGGGGCTACCGCCCCTATGGCGGTCGGGAACTTCCAAGTTCCCTCCCTGTAACCCCATAGGGGGTTGGCTCAACCCCCTAACCCCCCCCACAGTGCACCGTATTAGAACGATGAATACATCACCTTATTTATGAAACGGTGCACTAGTGATAGTCTTTTCTACTAAAATTCTGCCATAAGGAATTCTCAAAAATATTTTTACTTTTCATTATTTTTTAAAATGATAGTAAATTGCTTTTTCTGCATCCACAACTTTTTCGCTGAT
>CAZVBB010000129.1:0-3471 GCA_964625285.1 uncultured bacterium
CTCATAACTTCAACCCAATTTACAAGAGGCCCTATTGAGTTATTTTCTGTCCCAGCGTTCATCATAAGGGCGCCTCCCACGGTCCCGGGAATGCCGGCAGCAAATTCCAGCCCTCCAAGATCATGACGAGCGCTCTCAGATATGAGAGTAGGCAGGAAAACACCTGCTCCTGCTACTACCCTTTTCTTCTCAAATGTTAGCTTCTGAAAATGTGGGGTTTCAAGGTTGATAACCACACCGGAGAAGCCGCTATCTCTGACAAGTAGATTACTTCCTTTACCAAACACTTTAAACGAAAGAGTTTCTTCTCTGATGACTTGTAATAACTTTTTCAGGTCTTCCTTATCCAATGGCTCAACCCAGCAAGTAGCAGAACCTCCAATACGCAAAGAGGTCCGTTGGTTGAGCGGCTCATCAAAGCTCACTTTTCCTTTAATTAAATTTTTAAGCCTTGAATCCATCAACAACATTCTCCTGGTATAATATTTATCAGGCTGTCACAAAACATGTTCCAGCCTGTGATTACACAGACGTCGTTGTGAAAAGCACTGTGAGTCGAAGCAAACTCGGAGCGGGATTCCTTGCTTACGCTCGGAGTTTACCCTGAGCGAGATTCTTCCCCTTCACTGCGTTCAGGGTCAGAATGACAAAAAGCGAAGGGCTCGGAATGACCCTTCGGGTCAGATTACACAGATATTGCCGACAAAGTTTTAATCGGTGTAATCTAAAATTAATCTGTGTAATCAGACATCCTCATAGGATGTCTTTAACCGTCTTATCATTTCCTCGTTCAACTCAGTAATATCTCCTGCTCCAATGGTAATAAGAAGATCGCCAGGTTTAATAATTTTCATTAAGTAGCTTCCAATTTCTAACCTGTTACTAATGAAGACTTTTTCTTTTTGCTCAATGAGGTCAAAAATGGTTCGGCCGGTCACTCCCTTGATTTCTTTCTCGCCAGCACTGTAAATCTCAGTAACAATCAAAAAATCCGCCGCGGTGAAAGAGTCAGCAAAACTTTCTTTCAGAGAGTTTGTCCTAGTAAAGCGATGAGGTTGAAATACAGCAATTATCCTTCTTCTTAACTTCTGTGCCGTACTCAGCACTGCCTTGATTTCAGTGGGATGATGAGCATAGTCATCTATGAGCATAACTCCCTCCACCTCGCCTTTCAGCTCAAACCGTCGCCGAACGCCGCTAAAGCAAGCAAGAGCAAGAGCAATATCACCAAAAGAGATTCCCATTTTCATTCCGACAGCAACTGCTGCCAGAGAATTGTAGACATTATGCATTCCTGGAATATGAAGCCTCACATCACCCAGGTCTTTTCCATGATAGAAAGCACGATATTGAGAGCCAACCCCACTAAGAATAATCTCCTGTGCCGTAAAATCGGCTTTATCATTGTCAATGCCATACACTAAAAGATTAGACGCTATCTTTTTGCCTCCCAGAAGCACTTTCTCAACTACGCTGGCGCTACAGATAAGGATGCCATCAGCAGAAACATTCCTGCTAAACTTTTCAAAGGTAGTAATGATCTCCTTCAAGTCTTTGTAATAATCAAGGTGATCTGCCTCAACATTGGTGATAACTGCTATTTTGGGCGAGAGCATTAGAAATGACCCATCACTTTCGTCAGCCTCAGCTACCAGATACTTACCCTGCCCCAGCCTGGCACTTCCTTGAAGGTCATTTGATTCACCACCAATAATGACAGTGGGGTCCTTGCCAGCAGCCACCAGCATAAAAGCAATCATTGAAGACGTTATTGTCTTTCCATGCGACCCGGCGATGGCAATCCCTAATTTTTCCTGCATCAGCTCTGCAAGAGCTTTTCCTCTCTTTATAATTCTTAGTTTTTTCTCGCGGGCAGCTACAAGCTCCGGGTTATCTGAAGGAACAGCCGAAGAAAAGATAACTAACTCCGCTTTTCCTATGTTTTCCCTATGATGTCCGATATAAATTTGAATGCCTCGCTGACGCAACTTGCTGGTAATACTGCTTTTCTTGAGGTCAGAACCACTAACAATGTGCCCTTTCTCAAAGAGCAATTGAGCAATTCCACTCATTCCCGACCCACCAATTCCAACAAAATGGATATTTTTCTCAAACATTCTTTAATAATCCTCAGTCACCAGAGCACCAGTTGACAAGTTGACAAGTTTACAAGTTGACAAGTTGACAAGTTGACAGTCACAAGCGCACTAATTACCAATCATCAATTACCAATCACCAATTACCAATTACCAATTTGCTTTGCGATTTGCAGCCAGTTTCTCTACTCTTTCCGCCACTAACTCTGCAGCAAGGGGAATTCCAGCTTCCTTTGCCTTCTTTGCCATGCGAGCGAGCTTCTCATCATCTTGAATTAGGTCCAGAATAAGTTCCGTTAATTTCTTTCCATTCAACTCTGCATCCTCTAAGACAACAGCTCCTCCTTTATTTTCAAGCCATCGCGCATTTTTTAGTTGATGCGCACCAGCATGAGGATAAGGGATGAGAATTGCCGGCAAGCCTGCCGCGGTTATCTCTGATAGAGTCGTTGCGCCTGCTCGGGCAACAACAAGGGATGCGCGACTATAAAACTCCTCCACGCAGTGAGAAAAAGCATATACCGAAGCCACAAGTCCTGCCTTTTCATAGCTTCCCTTCATAAAAGAGGCATCGCTGTCTCCTGTTAGATGAACTATTTTTTTGTCTCCCATCTTTCCCTGCAAATAGTTAGTTGCCTCTGCCATTGCCATGTTAAGATGATGCGACCCTAAACTCCCCCCCATAATTAATACTACATCTTTTGGCTTCAGTTTTTCTCTCCTGACCTTTAATATCTCTTTTCGTACCGGATTTCCCGTAAGTATTATCCTTGAGGAAGAAAAGAATGGTTTTGATTCCTCAAAGCTAATAGCTACCTCATTAACAAATTTAGAAAGGAGACGATTAGTTACTCCCGGATGCAAGTTTTGTTCATGAATAAGAGTGGAAAATCTGAGCAAAGAAGCAGAAAGTAGAAACGGACCACAAAGATAACCTCCCATTCCTACTACAACATCAGGTCGGAGTCTTGCCAGTATAAAAAACGATTTTAGAAAGCCAGTCACACTGTTTATCATACCAAGGATGCTCCCCCACAAAGACTTTCCTACAATTCCAGCGCCCGATATGGAAAAGTATAGAAACCCCCTTTGCGGAATAATCTCAGATTCTAATCCTTTTTTTCTTCCAATGAAAGCTATTTCTACATCCGGGTTTCTTTCGCGCAAAGTCTCAGCTATAACCAACCCGGGGAAAAGATGCCCTCCCGTACCACCAGCGACAATCACAACTTTCATCACTAAGGAGCCGTTCAACTGTTCAAGGGTTCAAGTGCCCTACCCTATGCCCTATGCTCTATGCTGCTCTGTAAACTAAATAAAGGTTTAATGCAAAAATCAAAGTGTAAAAATCAAAATTACAAATCAAAGTGTAAAA
>CAZVBB010000130.1:0-3469 GCA_964625285.1 uncultured bacterium
TAGCATCAGGGTCAAGAGTGCCTGTATGCCCGACTTTTCTCATCTTAAATCGCTTTCTCACTTCAATGACGACATCATGAGAGGTCATTCCCGCCGGTTTATTAATGTTAAGAATTCCATCCATCGTTCACAGTTCACAGTCAGAAGTGCACCAGTTTACAAGTTCATCATTCTGGGTTCTGAACCTCTGAACCTCTTAAACCTTTGAACTCTGAACCCCTGAACCTCTGAACCTCTTTTCTCACCTTACTCTATGCTCTTTGCACTTTCCATCGTTTTGATTTGTTTTAAGGCATCCTCTACACGTGCTCCCTTTTCAATAGAATCATCAATCTTAAAGGTAAGTTTTGGCAAATAACGGAGATGTAATTTTTTCCCAATCTTTCTTCTAATGTAATTACTCCCGTCGCGAAGCCCGTATATCGTCTCATTTTTTACTTTTTCTTCTAAATGGGTGCTGACAAAGATAGTAGCACATCGCAGGTCACTACTTACTTCCACAGCAGTAATTGTTACAAACCCGATTCGCAGATCAATTACTTTTTCTTCAAGAACTCTGGATACTTCCTCCTTTATCACCGCAGCAATCCGCTCTGTCCTTCTTGACATCCAATCGTCACTCCATTCATTATCCGTTCACGGTTCAGGGTTCAAAAGTTTTTTTGGACTTCATAGATGCTTCCCTTTTCTTCAACAACTGGGAACCGGGAACCATGAACTGCTACTTACAGTCTTCTTACACTTTTTTCCATATGATATGCCTCAATAATATCTCCATCTGCAAGGTTTTCTATGTTTGAAATTCCGATGCCGCATTCATAACCAGATTCTACTTCCTTGACATCTTCTTTGAAACGTTTTAAGGAATTGATGCTTCCCTCACCTATAGACTTGCCATTCCGCAACAGAGTAACTTTTGAGCCTCTTACAATCTTTCCACTAATGACATAGTAGCCGGCTATCTGACCACTTCGTGAGCTCTGAAATATCTGGCGCACTTCAGCTCTGCCAAGAATTACTCGCTTATAAACAGGTTCGAGGAGTCCTTCCAGTGCGCTCTTCACATCTGATATTGCATCATAGATAATGTCATAAAAGTACAAACTGACGCTTTCCTTACCAGCCAATTCTTTTGCTCCTACCTGTGCTTTTACATGAAACCCAACAATAATAGCACCTGATGCTATAGCCAGCATAACATCAGATTCGCTTATTATACCGACTCCAGCGTGAATAACCTTTAATCTTACATTATCAGTGCTTAATTGTTCAAGTGAATGTTGCAGCGCCTCTACAGAACCATTTACATCCCCCTTAATAATAATTGGAAGTTCCTTTATCTTTCCTTCACTAATCTGCTGGTAAAGTTCATCCAGGGTAATCTTTTTCATACCCCTACCCTTCTTCTCCTCCATAAGTCCTCGCTGAGAGATGCCCTTCGTAATCTTTTCCTCATTGCTGACAACATGGAAGGAATCTCCTGGAGCAGGAAGTTCAAAAAAGCCTAAAACCTCAACCGGCGTGGAGGGAGTAGCTTCCTTCAAACTTACACCCCGGTCATTTATCAGCGCCCTTACTTTTCCACCACAAGGACCACAGATAAAATCATTTCCAACCTTAAGTGTTCCGTCCTTAACGAGAAGAGTAGCCACAGGTCCTCTTCCTTTGTCCAACCTCGATTCTACAATTATTCCCTTTGCCAAACGAACCGGATTCGCCCGCAACTCCAGCATCTCAGCTTCAAGAAAAAGAGCATCTAAAAGATGATCAATTCCTATTTTTTCAGTTGCGGAAACTTCAATACAGATAACCTTACCACCCAACTCCTCAATGAGGATATCATGTTTCATTAATTCCCTTTTTACTCGTAAGGGATTGGCATCAGGCTTATCAATCTTGTTAATTACTACAATAACGGGGACTTTAGCGGCATGAGAATGATTTATTGCTTCCACCGTCTGCGGCATAACTCCATCGTCGGCAGCAACAACTAAGACAACAATATCTGTAATCTGTGCTCCACGAGCACGCATGGCGGTGAACGCCTCATGACCAGGAGTATCAATGAATGTAATCTCTCCTGCGGGTAGACTAATCTTATAAGCACCAATATGCTGAGTGATATTTCCTGCCTCTGACCGAACAACCCACGTATTTCGGATTGTGTCAAGAAGCGTTGTTTTTCCATGGTCAACATGTCCCATAACAGTTACTATGGGAGCACGTATGGTGAGCGAAGATTCCTCTTTTTTTTCATCAGTGCTGGTGATTGGTGCTATGGTGCTCTGGTGCTCTTGGGTAGATTTTCCCTCTTCTATTTTTTTCTCAGCAATAGATTCGGAAATAATTTCAGCGTCGGCTTCATCCAGGGTGCTAGCTGGGCTTTTTTTTTCTATGCCCATCTCCTCAAGCTCAGTTATTATTTTTTTGCTATCCACACCAAGCTTCTTCGCCAACTCATATATTCTTATTCTTGCCATCTCTAGACCACTCTCTTGGCTGCTTTTTTAAGAGTATCAGCTTTACTTTTTCCTATTCCCGCTATACTGGTCAATATTTCAATATCAGCAGTTGCAATCTCTTCTAACTCTTTCAGCCCTGCTTCAATTAGATTTTCAGCAAGCTTCTCCCCCACGCCAGGTAACTTCATCAATTTGTCAATAGCTACTTTTCTTGTCTTAATTACTTCAGTTTTTCCCTCAATGTTTATCTTCCAGCCCGTCAGCTCCGCCGCCAGGCGAACATTTTGCCCACCTTTGCCGATTGCCAGAGAAAGTTCTTCATCAGGAACTATTACGTTTACCATTTTCTCTTTTTTATTTACTTCTATCTTCATAGTCTTTGCTGGACGTAGAGCATTAACAATAAAATCTTCTATTTTTTCATCCCAGCGAATGATATCTATTTTTTCTCCGCTCAACTGCTGCATAATTGCCTTAACTCTCATTCCCCTTGCCCCAACACATGCTCCAACAGGGTCCACGTTTTCCAAAACGCTACCAACAGCAACCTTAGAACGACTTCCAGGCTCACGGGCAATAGATTTTATTTTCACAATACCTTCATGAATCTCCGGAACCTCAAGCTCAAATAATCCTCTCACCATCCCGGGATTAGAGCGAGATAGGATAATCTGGGGGCCAGAGCCACTTTTTCTTACTTCAAGAATGTAAGCGCTTATTCTCTCTCCAGCATGAAATCTTTCTCCTGCAGGGCGTTCCTGAGAGTGGATGATGCCTTCTATTTCTCCTATCATAACTATCACGTTTCCACGCTCAAATCTTTCAACAACCCCCGTAATAACCTCTCCGACCTTTCCCTTGAATTCATTATAAGTGCTATCTCTTTCTGCCTCGTTTAACTTCTGATAAATAACCTGCCTGGCGATTTGGGCAGCAATGCGACCAAAACTACCAAGAGCAACTTCCTTCTTTTCAGAGAAAACTTTTATTTCTCCACTAACTCTGTC
>CAZVBB010000131.1:0-3443 GCA_964625285.1 uncultured bacterium
GATATTGTTAGTTATCATGGGGCTTTTGGGTGTCTGGCTAATCTGGATGAGTTAATAAAATAGGAGGGGGCAAATCTTTATTATTGACAAATTAGAGAAAAAAATCCTAACAAGATGCTACAGCGAACCCGCCTTAGGCGGGTCGCTGAGCTTGAATGTTATGTGAAAAAAATTAAATAAAAAATGTAATTGAAAACTGAAGTTATTTTTGATATATTAAAGTTATGGTTAGCAAATCAAAAATTAAAGAGGTGGCTGAGCGAGTAGGTATTGCAACAAATGCTGAAGCAGTTATTCTATTTGGTTCATATGCTCGTGGCAATCCCACAAAGTATAGTGATGTCGACCTAATGATTATTGCCGAAAATGCACTTCCCAGGTTTAAACGGACCCGCGAATTGTATAAACTTTTCAATCCCCATCCTTTTGGGATGGATCTTATCGTGTATACTCCGAAAGAGGTAAAAGAAGGGAAAAAATCTTCTCTCTCTTTCGTTTCGAATGTATTGAAGGAAGGTGAAACTCTTTATGTCAGAAGAAATAATAATCGCTAAACAATGGCTCCTTAAAGCCAAGAACGATTTACTCAATGCCGACAATAATCTTAAAGCAGAAGATGTTCCTTTTGACACCGTTTGCTTTCATTGCCAACAGGCAGTTGAAAAGATGCTCAAGGCATATTTAGTCGGCAAGAAAGAGCCCTACCCTATTACCCACGATTTATTCTTGTTGCTAGAAAAAGTCCTTCTTTTTGATAATTCAGCCCAGAAGTTGCGTGACGCACTCTCCATACTTATGCCTTATGCTGTTGAAGTCCGTTATCCTGATGACTTTTATATGCCATCAAGACAAGATGCCCAAGAGGCAAGAGAAACCGCTGAAGAAGTTCTAAAATGGCTCAAGGATGTCATGATAGAGATCTTTTGATTTTGTACAATGCTAATATCTGATTAAAATGCTAAAAATCCCATAAAAGATGAACTTCGTATAATGCCTTGTTACATAAATAAAGGTTACATTGTAATTGCCGACCTTGGTCGGCTAACAGACGATAAATCGGTTTTAAAGCCAAGCAAGCTTGGCAACTACATTTGAGAAGCTATTCATAGTTCTCATATCAATAATATTTGCGATAGGTTCGTTCTTTATTAGTTTCATGGCGAATCTTGGAGGTTTACTAATAATATCTTTTATTATTGGTTGCGCTATCTATCGTTTGGGCGAAGATTCTATCAAAAGAAAGTGGCAACCATTTAAAACTTGGGTGGGAATTAACCTTGATGAAAAAAGAGAGCGATTATCTGATATAGATGATAAATTATATGATATATCTCAAGAGAACTATATCCTTCATTCTAAAGATGAATTAATCCACAAACTTAAAGAAGAAAAAAGGGTTATCGAGGATTAGGATTGAGAAACTTGAAAAAGCATTTATAGATGCCGAAGAAGAAATACCAGAATAAAATAAACCTATAACCAGTCACTGCACCCGGCCAAAAAGCTGGCGCTTTTTAGCAGGTGAGTTCTAACGTTATGCAGATTGATTTCATTCAAGTACCTATGATATAATCTAAATGAAAGTCCGAGAAGTGATCAAAATCATTAGTGTACTGAAGCAAGCGGGGTTGAAATGAACAAATATCTAATCGTAGTGGAGGAGACAGAGACCGGTTACTCGGCATATTCTCCCGACCTTCTTGGATGTGTGGCGACAGGAAAGACACGGGAGGAGGTCGAGAACCGAATGCATGAAGCAATCCACATTCACCTTGAGAGCTTTAAGGAGGATGGCGAATCTATCCCCTCTCCCCACGCATACTCGACCTATTGCCAGGTCTCTGCAAGATAACGCTTAAAAAGAAGAGAGCGGGACGCAGGAAGAAAGAGAAATAGGTATTGTGTCCCCTGATTCCGGAAAGGTGATATCGTACCTGCACCGGCAACAATTGACGTGAATGTAAACAGTAAATAGCTAGGCACGAAAAAAGGAGGAGAACCATGGCATTAATCAAATGTCCAGAATGCGGCACTGAAGTTTCGGATAGAGCGGATAGTTGTCCCAAATGTGCTTACCCAATTACTGGAGGTGGAACAACGCAGGCCCATGGTGGTAAAATCCAAACCATTGAACAGACGTCAAAAAAGTATAAACTACAACAACTATTATCAACATTTCTCACCATTGGTAGTTTTATTGTTATGATTGTGGGATTCTCTGGGGAATCCTCCCAAGGTGCCGGGGCCTTTGGTATGTTGGGTTTTATAGTTGGTCTGATCTGGTTCATTGGCGTAAGGTTCATTTCGTGGTGGCATCATGGGTAATAATTTGCCTAACAACTCACTGCTCTGACCAAAAAGCTGACGCTTTTTGGCGGGTGAGTTCAAATGTTAGAAATAAGAAAAAAGGAGAAAAAATGCCAACAAAAGGACAAATGACAGGAATGAGAGGAGTCTATTTGGTGGCGGCAGAACTTGCTCGTCAGGGATTCATATCATCTCTGACCTCAAGAAGTACGATGGGCGCAGATATCCTTGTTAGCGATCAACAGTTTAGACGAACTTACTCGGTACAAGTAAAAACAAATGCAACAACTTTCAACTTTTGGTTATTAAATAAAGGTTCAAAGAAATTGGATTCACCTAGTCATATTTATGTTTTTGTCAACTTACGAGATAAAAAAGACCTAATTGAATATTTTATTGTTCCGAGTAAGGTTATTGCTGACAAAATGGAAATCGAAGAGAAACCCGGAAAACAGCTATGGTGCTCCTTTTCCTATAAGAACGCAAAGAAATATGAGAATAATTGGTCGATTTTTGAAAAATAAATTTCTAATCAGTCACTACACCTGACTAAAAAGCTGACGCTTTTTGGCGAGGTTTAGAGGTGAGAGACCTCTAACAGGGTTTACTAATAATAACTTCATCTTCGCTTACAATAATATCTACTGAGACATCCGCTTTCCCAACCGGTAGCTTATCAACTATCTGAAATTGATAGGCGATTCCGATTGTGCATGTTTTACTACTCGTTTCCTTTAAAAAGTTATCATAAAATCCTTTTCCAAATCCAACTCTTCCTCCATCCCTGTCAAAAGCAACACCGGGGACAATGACTACTTCAATTTCTTCAACTGGCACAAAATGAAGACACTCTTCCCTCGGCTCCAATATTTTAAAGCGTTTGGTAACGAGCTCCGTATCATAATCAGTCAAAAGGGATGGAGATAGCGTTCTTTCTTTCATCATCACGGGGACCGCCACTTTTTTCCCCATACGGATGGATTCTTTAATCATATTCTCGGTTCTTACCTCATTTTCTTTTGCTACATAGAACATAATGGTTTTTGCTTCCCGGGAAACATAGGAAACATAGGGATACTTCCCATATTATTTATTATCCTTCTTCTTTGGGCGTCCGCCATTCTTTGGGAAAAGGG
>CAZVBB010000132.1:0-3433 GCA_964625285.1 uncultured bacterium
CAAGGTTGTCAATTTGTGGTTTGGTGCTTGTAATTTTAAAGAGCGGGACAAGAATGTCCTGCCTGTTGTGCTTATGTAAACTGGTGCACTTGTGACTGGAGATCTTTTTAATGAGACGGATATATCTTGATTATGCAGCGACTACGCCGACACATCCTGAGGTGGTAAAGGCAATGCTTCCCTACTTTACTGACGTCTTCGGTAACCCATCAACCATCTATTCCTATGGGCAAGAGTCAAAGGGAGCTATAGAGGAGGCGAGGGTTAAGGTTGCTGACCTTATTGGTGCTCGGGGTGAGGAGTTGGTCTTTACCAGTGGGGGGACTGAGGCAGATAACTTTGCCATAAAGGGTGTTGCCTATGCTAATGAGAATAAAGGTAATCACATCATCACTACTTCCATTGAACATCATGCCGTGATAGAGACGTGCAAGTCTTTAGAGAGGAGGGGATTTAAGACAACCTACCTCCCAGTAGATGAGTATGGTTTGGTTAATCCTGACGATGTTAGAAGGGCTATCACTGATAAAACCATCCTCATTTCGGTAATGCATGCCAACAACGAAATGGGCACCATAGAGCCGATAACCGAAATTGGTAAGATTGTCAAAGAAACTAAAATCTATTTTCATGCTGACGCTGTGCAGACGGTGGGGCATATCCCAGTAGATGTGAATGAACTGGGAGTGGATTTGCTGTCAATGTCAGCGCACAAGTTGTATGGTCCTAAGGGGGTTGGAGCGCTGTATATCAGAAAAGGCACCAAACTGTTGCCTCTCATGCACGGGGGTGAGCAGGAGAGAAGACGGCGGGCAAGCACGGAGAATGTTCCCGGGATTGTGGGCTTTGGCAGGACGGTAGAGCTCGCCCAACAGGAAATAGATGAAGAGGCGAAGCGGCTGACTTATCTTCGTGATAAACTCATTAAAGGTCTCTTGGAGCGGGTTGACCACATCCGCTTAAATGGTCACCCCTCACGGAGGTTGCCTAACAATGTCAATGTAAGCGTTGATTTCGTAGAAGGGGAGTCAATGCTCCTAAATCTCGACTTGGAGGGCATTTGTGCTTCCACCGGCTCGGCTTGCAACTCATCAAGCATTGAGCCATCTCATGTGCTCTTGGCACTGGGGCTATCCCCAGAGCTTGCACATGGCTCCTTGCGCTTTACCCTCGGTCGAGGGAATACCTCCGAAGATATAGACTACGTTTTAGAGATTCTGCCGAGAATCATCACCAAATTGCGAGCTATGTCTCCGCTTTTGAAAAGCCGCAGATAGGTAGAGTAAGAGATGCCTGGGGTGCACTGGGGACTTTATGAGTGACAGTCTGCCTCAGGTGGATAGCTTTTCCTCTATACAAACAAAAATCCTTTGCCAAATAAGTAAATCTGTCTTATTATGCTACTAACTGTAAGCTGTAGACTTCAGCTTAAGAGGAGGATAAAATTATGGGTGTTACTTATGTTGAAGGTCAGGTGGAAGGACTATTGGGTAAACGGGAAAATGTGAAATTTCTTGTAGACAGTGGAGCAACTTACTCACTTCTGCCCAAAGCTGTATGGGAAACAATTGGATTGAAACCTAAACGAAAGTTATCCTTTACTCTTGCTGACGGTACCACAATTGAGAGATCGGTGTCAGAAGCTTTTGTTATCTTTCCACAGGGAGAGGCTCACACACCAGTGATTTTGGGCGAAGAGGGCGACGAAGCATTGTTAGGCGTAGTTACCTTAGAGATTTTGGGCTTTGTGTTCAATCCTTTTAATCGTACTCTTTATCCTATGCGTATGTTGTTGTGCTGATACAAGAGATTTCTGAAAAAGTCCGAAATCTCTGATTACACAGACGTCGTTGCGAGGCTTGTCCCGAGCGACAGCGAGGGAACTTGACGAGGCAATCTCATTGAGGTTCCTCTCTTCGCTCGGAATGACCCTTCGGGTCAGATTACACAGATTTTTTGAGGTCCCTGTGTATTTTTTCAGAGACCTCTACAAAAGCAATAATCCTTCTGTAAACTGTGAACCGTGAATTGTAAACCGTGGACTGTAAACTGTTTTAAAAAATGGCACTGATTGTTCAGAAATATGGCGGTAGCTCACTCGCCGATGTAGAAAAGATTAAGAAGATTGCCTCCCGGATTATTGCCACCAAAGACAGCGGTAACGAAATAGTCGTAGTTGTCTCTGCTCAAGGGGACACAACTGACGAACTTATTGAGCTTGCCCACGAGATTAACGAACAACCGGCAGAAAGAGAGATGGATATGCTACTCTCTACCGGAGAACAGGTTTCCGCTGCCCTACTGACAATGGCAATACATGCTCAGGGCAGGGATGCTACATCCTTTACAGGAACGCAGGTGGGAATTGCCACTGACAGCTCTCACACGAAGGCAAAAATCCTGAAAGTTGATGCAAAAAGAATAAAAAATAAGCTTGAGAAAGGACACATTGTCATTGTCACTGGATTTCAGGGCGCTGACTATGAAGGAAACATTACTACCTTAGGGCGAGGTGGTTCTGACCTGACTGCTGTTTCTCTGGCGGCAGTGCTTAATGCGCAGTGCTGTGAGATTTGCACCGACGTTGAAGGGGTTTATACTGCCGACCCGAGAGTTGTCCCCGAAGCTCGCAAGTTAGATGTTATTTCCTATGATGAGATGCTGGAGATGGCAAGTCTCGGCGCGCGCGTTTTGCACAACCGGTCGGTGGAAATGGCAAAAAGATTTGCTGTTCCACTTCATGTCTGCCATAGTTTTTCTCTAAACCCCGGAACATTAATTACTAAGGAGGACAAATCAATGGAAGATGTCCTGGTAAGCGGAGTTACTTTGAGCGAGGAAGAAGCGAAGGTTTCCCTTTGTGGAGTTCCTGATAAACCAGGAGTAGCAGCAAAGCTCTTTCAAGCTATTGCTAACGCTAATATCAGTGTTGATATGATTGTTCAAAATATGGGGAAAGAAGGGCTATCTGATATATCATTTACAGTAGCAAAAGAGGATATTAAAAAAGCCATTGCCGTAGTTGAGAAAATTTCCAGACAGATTGGTGATTGTGAGGTCATTGCTGATGATAATATTGCAAAAGTATCGGTAGTCGGGATAGGAATGGGCAGCCATTCAGGAGTTGCCACCGGGATGTTCACTGCCCTTGCCAAAGAAGGAATAAACATTCAAATGATTAGCACATCAGAAATTAAGATTTCCTGTATCATCTCTAAGAAAAATGGAAAGAAAGCAATGCGAGCAATACATAAAAAATTCAAATTAGGGAGAAGCATAGGAATTTGAAAATTCCTATGCGGATTAGGGAGTTTGAGGGAAAGAATCTGCTTTCCCTCATGGGGTGACAGTCCGCCTAGACGGACGCCCGAGGCTGGAGGTACCCGCTTTGCGGGTCCGCCCTTAGGGAAGGTATCCAGCCCTCTGCAAGAGG
>CAZVBB010000133.1:0-3388 GCA_964625285.1 uncultured bacterium
AGGAAATTGTGATTTTAGCAAAGGTCAGGAAGACAATTTTTAGATACAAGATGCTTGCCAGCGAGGATAGGGTGGTCGTTGGTGTCTCAGGCGGCCCGGATTCCGTTGCCATGCTCAGCCTTCTCGTTACTTTGAAAGAAGAGCTCTCGCTTCATCTTCATGTAGCTCATCTCAACCATATGTTACGTGGGAAAGAAGCTGATGAGGACGCACTTTATGTAGGTGAGCTATCAAAGAGCTTTGGTCTTCCCTTGAGTGAAGATAGGAGAGATGTCTCTGCCCTTGCCGAAAAAAATGGATTATCACTACAGGAGGCTGGGCGGCAGGCAAGATATGAGTTTTTTCAGGCTGTTTCCCATGAAGTTAAGGCAAATAAAATTGCTGTTGCGCAAACTATGAATGACCAGGCTGAAACGATGCTTTTGTGGATATTGCGTGGATGTGGGTTAAAGGGACTGACCGGAATTCCTTTCATGCGTTCATATCCAGAGCCTGTCTCAGAAGACGGGCTTTTCATAATTCGCCCTCTTCTGGAGGTTAGTCGCGATGAGGTGATGGATTATCTGCAAGATGTAGGCTTAAAAGGACGTTTTGATTCATCTAACAAAAAATCAGCATACCTGCGTAACAAGATACGTTCCAAACTTATCCCTCTCCTTGCTACTTATAATCCTCACATTGAACATAATCTCTCAAGGATGGCTGCTGTGCTGAAGGAAGATGAAGACTATTTAACACGAGTGACCGATGAGGCTTTTTCATCTCTATCTCCTGTCTGCGTGCCTGAGGCGGGCACAGGCAGGGAAGTTAAGAATTGGCGCATTATGATTGATGCAGGTAAGTTAGGAGAGCTTCATCCTGCACTTCAGAGAAGGGTGCTTCGTAAGGCAATTGCTGTTCTTAAGGGAGATTTACGCAGAGTGAGCAATGAACACATTGATGAGATGCTCCACATTGCCATGGCAGATTCCCCGGGAGAGACTTGCCTCCCTCACCGCATTATTGGCAGACAGGCTTACGGCAAATTAATTATTCTTAAAGACGAGGAGTCTACCCTGCCTGTGCGTGAGGCACGCACGCAGACAGGCAAAAAGAATGAATATGCCTACTCTTTACCTATACCTGGAGAAGTAAAGATTGATGAAGTAAAGATGGGAATAAAGTCTTCTCTTGTATCTCCTTTTCGGGGAAAGTTAAAGGATTTTGGAAGTCGCCAGGTAGCTTATTTTGACTACGTCAAGCTACACTTTCCCTTAACTATTCGTAATCGCAGGCAGGGAGATATATTTTGTCCTTTAGGGACAGGCGGAAAAAAGAAAATAAAAGACTTTTTTATTGATAGAAAAATTCCACTCTTAGAAAGAGAGCAGGCACCATTACTTCTCTCCGGTAACGAGATTATCTGGGTGATTAATCACCAACAGAGCGAAATTGGCAAAATAACGGGTAAAACCAAAAAGATGCTGAGAGTAGAAGTTGATTATTTACCTTGATTTTTTTCCTGCTATGTGATAAGCTCTAATTGATAGGGTGTCACAAAAGTGCCGCCCTTGATCACAGACTGGAACGTATTTTGTGGCAGCCTATCTAATTGATTATTGGAGGGAAAATGAAATTGGAAAAAGAAAAAACTATGCCACCCAGGAATCTGACTCCTTTTCTGATAGGTGGAGTAATAATAGCAATCTTTTTTATCTTTAGCATTGCCAGGAATCTTGCCGATAGACCAACAGTAGAGATATCCTATGATGCCTTTATTGCGGAGTTAGGAACCCTTGATTTGGAAAAGTATTCAAATGTAAAAGAAGTTACTATCGTAGGCATGGAAGTAACAGGCAAGCTTCATGAAGCAGTAGAACTTCACGATATTCGCAGAAAGCAGAGTATTATAACTGACTCTTTCAGAACCACACTTGCATTTGAAGACCCGGATTTAATTAGAGCAATGGAGGCTAAGGGAGTAGGTATCATTTTTAAGGCACCCAGTCCCTGGAGGCAGGTTATATTCAGCCTCCTTCTTCCTGTTCTCTTTATTGTCTTCCTCTGGATAATATTTATGCGTTATATGCAGGCTGGCGGCAGGGGAGCAATTGCTTTTGGAAAAAGTAGAGCAAAGCTACTTGATGAAAATATCCCAAAAGTTACCTTTAATGATGTTGCCGGACTTGATGAGTCAAAGGAGGAGTTGCAGGAAATAGTTTCGTTTCTTAAGTGGCCACAGAGATATCGCAAATTAGGAGCGAAAATCCCGAAGGGGGTGCTTTTACATGGTCCTCCTGGTTGCGGAAAAACTCTTCTCGCCAAGGCAGTTGCCGGAGAGGCAAAGGTTTCTTTCTTTAATGTTAGTGGCTCTGATTTTGTAGAGATGTTTGTGGGGGTTGGTGCTTCCCGGGTCAGGGATGTATTTGAGCAGGGGAGAAAACATGCCCCATCTATTATTTTCATTGATGAGATTGATGCCGTCGGAAGACAGCGCTTCTCTGGAATTGGCGGTGGTCATGATGAAAGAGAACAGACATTAAATCAACTATTGGCAGAGATGGACGGATTTAGTACGCAAGAAGGAGTAATCGTTATCGCGGCTACTAATCGGATGGATGTTCTTGATGCAGCGCTCCTCCGTCCGGGGAGATTTGACCGCCAGGTTGAGGTTTACCCCCCGGACATCAGGGGCAGAGAAGAAATTCTTAAGGTTCACACCAAAGGAGTAATTCTTGGTAAAGATATTGACCTTAAATTGATTGCTCGCAAGACTCCTGGATTTTTTGGAGCAGACATAGCAAACGTTGTCAATGAGGCGGCGCTTCTGGCGGCAAGAAAAGACAAGAAGGCAATAGAGGCGGAGGAATTTACAGAGGCAATAGAAAGGGTGATTGCCGGGCCAGAACGAAAGTCTCGGGTAATCGGTGATTATGAGAAGTCAGTTGTTGCCTATCATGAATCAGGGCATGCATTGCTGGCTCTTTTAGTTCCAGAAGCTGACCCGCTTCATAAGGTGTCTATCATCCCGCGTGGAGGCCGAGCACTGGGCTACACACTCCAGTTCCCGCTGGAAGATCGCTATCTAACTACAAAGAAGGAGCTGCTTGGCCGCATAGCTGTCTTTTTAGGGGGGAGAGTAGCTGAACAGGTTGTATTTAATGAGTCAACAACTGGAGCTCAGAACGATCTGGAGATAGCTAACAAAATAGCAAGAAAAATGATATGCGAGTTTGGAATGTCAGAAAAACTTGGTCATATGACCTTCAGAGACAGTGAAGATAAATTATTTTTAGGAAGAGACATAACGCGAGACAAGCATTACAGCGATAAGATTGCACTGGATATAGATAATGAGGTGCGTTCTATGATTGATGAGTGCTACCATCGGGCAGAAACTCTTCTTAAA
>CAZVBB010000134.1:0-3362 GCA_964625285.1 uncultured bacterium
GGTTAGACGCCATTCCTTATGCAAGGATGTGCATAAACTGCGAGGAAGAGAAGAAAGAAGATAAACTGAAGACTGAAGACTGAAGTAGAGGTCTCCAGTGCACCAGCCACCAGTTACCAGATAAATTAAATATCAAAATTTAAATATCAAAATTGACAACTTTGTTGTCATTCTGAGGGCGAAGCCCGAAGAATCTCATGAGATTGCCACACCCTCACTTTGTTCGGGTTCGCAATGACAGCTCTACTGTCATTTTTGCTTTGTCATTTTGGATCATTGTTATGATCTCTTTAACCTTATGATCAAGCAATGAGTGCCTTTGGCACAATTTTGATTTTTGATTTTTGCATTAAACCCTTTGCTCTTGAATGAGAAATGGGATCAACCCTATTATTGAAAATTAAAAATTCAAACCTAACACCTGCCTTCATCGTAGCAGGGCTGACTGTTTTTGCTGACCAGCTTTCCAAATACTCTGTCAGAGAACTAATTTGTCTTCATAAGCCGATTCTCCTTATTGAAGACATATTTTACCTCACCTATATCCAAAATCCGGGGGCAGCCTTTGGGCTTTTCCGCTATCAAACAGGGCTCCTGATTGGCGTTTCTCTGCTGACAATAACTGTATTGGCTTTGATTAGCATTAGAGTTTCCCGCAAAGAACGTTTCTTTCAATCTGCACTCGGCCTTATCATAGGAGGTGCCATGGGAAACCTCATTGACCGGGTATCTTTTGGTCATGTCATTGATTTTCTCGATCTTGGCTTTCGAGAGCATCGCTGGCCAGTATTTAATATTGCCGATATTGCCATCACAATTGGCAGTGTAATTATCATCTGGAAACTGACCACAGGAGCCAGAAGTCAGAAGTTAGAATAAAGAGGGGAGTGATCCAACACAGTTCACGGTTCACGGTTTCCAGTTTAGGGTTCCGGGTTCACTGTTCGGGGTTCTGAACCTTTGAACTCTTGAACCTCTGAACCTCTAAACCTCTAAACTCTGAACCCCTGAACCTTTAAACTCTGAACCTCTGAACTTATGAACTTATGAACCCTTAAACTATGAACGGATAAAGATATGTATCCTGTTATTTTCCGCCTCGGCCCATTAACAGTTCACTCTTATGGGGTAATGCTTGCCATAGCATTCTTCATTGGATTTTTCCTTTTCATCCGCCGAGCAAAGACGGAAAGCATCGCTACGGCGACAGTTGTCAATCTTTCGTTCATTATTCTTATCTCAGGCCTCATTGGCGCAAGGATTTTATTCATCCTCATCGATCTGGAGTACTATCTTTCCCACCCATCCGAGATAATTATGCTGCATAGAGGTGGGCTTGCCTATTTTGGCGGGCTTGCCCTGGCATCTCTCAGTGGATTTGCCTACCTCAGAAAGGTCAGCCTGAATCCATGGAAAACAATTGACCTCATCATTCCCTACATTGTTCTCGGGGAATCCATCGTAAGAGTTGGTTGCTTTTTGAATGGCTGCTGTTATGGCACTCCCACTGACCTCCCATGGGCAGTCTCTTTCCCCCCATTAAGTGCGGCATACGCCCACTTCGGATATGCACCTCTCCATCCTGCACAACTCTATCAGGCAGTTGCCAATTTTGCCATATTCCTGCTATTGCTTAGGTCCAGCAAAAGGTATGACGGAGAGATATTTCTTATGTATCTCTTGCTTTATTCCCTATCGCGGTTCTTTATTGAGTTCCTGCGAGGGGATAGCATTCCGCTCTTTCTTGGTCTTGGCATGGGGCAAATTACAGCTATTCTTATTTTCATTGCGTCAGCAGTCATAAGTATAAAAAAAGCAAACAAGTGATGAGGCAATTAGAAATTTCTGAAAAAGTCCGAAATCTCTGATTACACAGATAAAATATGGATTACACAGATTTTTATCGTTGAGACAATCGGTGTAATCTTTCTGTAATCGGTGTAATCAGAGGTATCTGGGTATTTTTTCAGAGACCTCAATTGGTTCGCTTGACTTTTGCTAAATTTGCTGTTATGATGCGGTTCTAGGGAGTGTGCGAATGTTTAAGAAAAAGCCAGTAGCTTACCTCGGGAATAAGGCTTCTGCGGGAGCAACAAGAAGCAGTGTAACCAGAATATTGATAATTGTTTTTTTGTTCTCTTTTGGCGCCTTTTCTCTTTTTAGATACTGGCAGGAGCAAGTTAGAGAGAAAAGGGCATCAGATTTTGCCATTGCCCGCATGCACTATCAGGAAGGAAGATACAAAGAAGCAGCTCAAGGGTTTCGCAAGGTCATAGAATCTCACCCGGAAAGCATAGAAGCTATTAGCTCTTTATATAGTCTCGGGCTCAGTCTCATCCAATTAAGAGACTATGAAGGAGCAATTTACTATTTCCAGAGATTCAAAAATGAGTTTCCTGCCAGCGATTATCTCGACAAAGCCCTTTACCGCTGGGGACGGATAGAGGAAGAGCAAGAAAGCCTTGTAGAAAGCCTTGATATTTACAAGAGTATTATAAGAGACTTCCCTGCCTCTCCCGTCCGCCCCAATGCGTTACTTGGTATGGGAAGGATAAGCGAAAAAAGGGGGCATTGGGAGGAGGCAAGGAATTACTTTCAAAAGGTAATGGATGGCTTCCCACAAACCGAGGCATCTACTGAAGCAAAAAGAAGATTGGGAGAGCTCAATATCAAACTACTTACTTCCCCAATGACGGAGCATTATATTATCTATGAAGTAGCCCCGGGAGATACCCTCAGCGTCATCGCCAGGAGATTTAATACAACAGTGGAGCTGATAATGAAAAAAAATGCGTTAAAAACTCCTTTTATTAAACCGCTACAGAGATTGAGAATTCTAGAGGGAAAATTCCATATCGTTGTTGATGTATCAAAAAAAACCCTTACCCTCTATCTCAATGAGGAGTTCATCATCTCATATCCGGTGGCAACAGGCACACCTAGAACCCCCACGCCGCTCGGGGAATTCGTAATCGTCAATAAACTGATAGAGCCAATATGGGAAGGTCTGCCATACAATGACCCCGGCAACATTCTCGGGACAAGGTGGCTGGGACTAAACAAGCCGGGGTATGGAATTCATGGAACAACAATGCCTGAGACAATTGGAACCCCTGCAACCTTAGGGTGCATTCGGATGTTCAACGAGGATGTGGAAGAACTATTTGATTTTATTCCCGTTGGAACTGTTGTAAGGATTATGAACTATTAAAACACCTGTCATGGGTGGATAGGCTGAAGGCAAATCGCAGAGGGCAGAGGGCAAATGTAAAAATCACAATATACAAACTCCCATCACGGCTATAATTTTCTGTAACCTTAAATTAAGTGAGACACTTTGTGTCAAATCACAAACAAATCAC
>CAZVBB010000135.1:0-3357 GCA_964625285.1 uncultured bacterium
ATATAATCCATCAAATTTATTTCATCGTATTCTGAATGAATTTTTTGTTCTTGATTCATAGAACCACTCTCCTTTTACAAGCTATGCTCTTTGGGGATACAATTCAGTGCACCAGAACACCAGTGCACCAGTCACTCTAAAAAACAAATCACAAATTACAAATCACAAATTACAAACAAATCCCAAATTACAAATTACAAACAAATTCTAAAAATCCAAATGACCGAAACTGACGCAAGGCGTCATCCTGAGGAGCATTAGCGACGAAGGAACTATGAGATCCTTCGTTTCGCTCAGAATGACTGCAAAGCAGTCAGATTCTTCGGGCTTCGCCCTCAGAATGACTTGCAGAGCAAGTCAGTTTAGAACATTTGAATTTTGGTCATTTGAATTTGTTTCGGATTTCGTGCTTCGTGCTTCGAATTTGCCTTATTATTTCGTGCTTAGTGCTTTTCTAATTACGTTCTGGGTTCACCGTTCTGAGTTCTGGGTTCTGAACCTCTGAACCTTTAACCCCTGAACCCCTGAATCCTTTCCCACTTTAAGTTGAAGATCTTCTAATACCCTCTCCCTTTTGAAAAGGACCATCCCCTCCTCCAAAGCCACCCGCACTACCCCCCATCCTTCCTCGAGTGCCCTCTTTGCCTCATCGAGGGTGTAAGGAAACACATCAACGCTGATGCCGATATTTGAAGGCACAAATGTAGGGATACGCTCGTCAAAACGGCATGAGGAGCATCGCAGGATGATTAAAGCATCGGCATCGCTGGCTGCGGTATAGTCTCCTTGGGCCAGTGAGCCGAAGAGCACCACCGCCAGCACGTTCTCACCCTGCCCCAGCTTGCCAGCCCACCGGGTCAACCGGGCTAGAATAGCATTACGATCGATCTTCCAGACTCTTACGCTCACAGTAGTCCAAAACCTCCTTGGCCAAATCAATCGCTTCCCTCGCCTCCTTTTCAGTGTAGTGCCGATAGGCGGGACCTGCAGGGTGGGCATTGGGATAACGAGTTGGGATATAGTATTTATCCAAAATCTTAACTTTTTCCAAAAAATCTCGTTCAGGCCTTGCGCCTTCCGGCAGCCCTTCTAGTAAGTCAAGCGAGGAATGCCCCCAGGCAATCTGTCCTAGTTTCATGTGAAGCCCCTTAGCAGCCATCTCCGCAGCTTGCTGTGCGGAGAAGCAGGCCCATGCATAATCTCCCATCTTTGAGCTGCGCTCGGCATGGCCCAAATCTGCTTTTGCCTGCTCTAACCAATCCCTATACCTATTCATTGCCGGCGAAGCCCCCACCCCCAATAATTGCCATATGGTGCATGAGATTTCTTCTCTTCTTTATTCTCATGGATAGCACTCAATTCTGTCAAGTCTTATTTTTGAGGTCTCTGAAAAAAAGTCTCAGAGCCCTCTGATTACACAGACGCCGTTGCGAACGAACAAAGTGAGCGAGCAATCTAATTAAGATTCCTCGCTTCGCTCGGAATGACCCTTCGGGTCAGATTACACAGATTTTCTTGCAGATGTCCGTTATTTCTAATGGGGTTCACCACCTATCTTTCCCTGCCCAGGAGCACTGTCTTAATACTCTTAAGTAGGATACTCACATCAGAAAGAAAGCAAATTACGAGGTTGAACCTCGTAAGGTTGGAAGATTAACATCATTTTTCAGTTTCTTTTTTGGAGGACTGCCAAAACTCCATAAAAAAAGCTAAGAATGTGCCGAGCATCAGGCCTAATGCTCCTGAAGTAGCTACTATCCGTATTTTCTCTGGCCTTATAGGGTCTTCTGGTTCAATAGCGGGAGAGACAATTTTAACCTCGCCTAACTCCACTGCCTTGGCAATGCGTGCCTCCTCAACCCTGTTTGATAAATCTCCATAGGTCCTTTTATAAATTTCTGCCTGGCGGGTTAACTGGAGTAATTCAAATTCTTTCTGGTGGACGGTTTTTCTTAATTCATCAATCTCTTTTGCAGTTGACTCTACTGACTTCTCCAGATGTTCAAGCCTGATCCTTAAGGTATTTAGCTCTATTTGGGTATTCACAATGCGGTGTCTGAGGTCTTGATAGAGGGGATTTATCACCTCACTTCTCAATCTTTTCTCGGCTAAATCGCCGAGGCCTTTCCCTTCACCCATCCTTTGCCATAAGGCATCATCTGTTATTGCCTTGGAGACGATAATAAATTTCTCCTCCCCTTCTATCCCCCTCTTTAATTCCCTCAAAGAGTCCTCTTTAGCCTTTAAAATAATTACTAAATTGAGAAGTTCTTCCTTCTCTCTCTTTAATTTCGCCTTCTTAATATTTAACTCCGCTCGCATTAAATCTAATTTGTACTTATTCTTAAATTCTTTAATCCTCTCTTCTGCCTGAATAAGACTTTTCCGGGCGATTTCAAATTGCTCAGTAATAAAATCGCCTGTGCCCCTCACTGCGCCCAAAATGAGTTCCTGGCTATACTGAATATATTCCTGTGCCCAGGCATTGGCTACTTCCCTTGCTATCTTAGAATCATTATCTTCTACCTTTAATTGAAGAATATTGGTCCCTGTTACCTCTTTAACATCTAATCTCCCACTTAGACTATCCACGGTAAGAGGTTTGCCCAATTCATCCGTAAGGCCTAATTTGTAAATTATTCTCTCTAAAACCGGAGTAGCTTTTAATAACACTTCGTGAGTAGGAATGGATATGGTAGGGGCGGGAGTTATATACTCACCTGTGGTCATTGCTCTCTCTACACCCAGAGAAATTTGTGCCGAGAGAGGAGCCAGAACTCTGGAGGGGGTAATCATTATTGAGGCGGTTGATTGATAGACCCTGGGCATAATGAAACTCACCATAGCAGCCGTAATCACCGCTACAAAGAATATGATAAAAATAATTCTTTTGCGTTTCAAGATTACCTTAATGTAATCGCGCAGATCTACTTCTTTCTCTTCCATTTCTACCTCCCTCCTTTCACCGAAACTATGCCATCTGTTGCTAAACCTATCAAGTCTTATTTTTTCTTCACCCTGTTAGAAATAGGTCGCCTTTGGCGACCGTTATTTCTAATGGGGTTCACCACCTATTTCCCCCTACCCAGAAGCACTATGGCCAGAAGGAAGAGAAAACATAACATAGGGACGAAAACATAACATAGGGACACTTCCCATATTATTTATTATCCTTCTTCTTTGGGCGTCCACCCTTCTTTGGAAAAAGATCTCGCCCCAATATACTCTCCAGTTTCTTTATAAATCCTTCACTGCCGAGAGGTCTGCCTGTTGATGTCGCCCGCCTTATGGTTGCATTTATTTCCTTGTCATCTTTATTTAAGAATTTCCTGTATGATTTTATTTCCTTTTCATCAA
>CAZVBB010000136.1:0-3332 GCA_964625285.1 uncultured bacterium
TCCACAATTCCATATTGGTTAATGACTCCTGTTGCCCTTCTTCTAAGTTACCTTGAGCCTGAAATAGCTTCCTCTTTCTTTTTTCTTATCAGATTAACTTTCTTTCTCTGGGCAGTTGGGCTTTTTACGATTGGCATCAGAGAAACCTATGCCTTCTCGCAGGGCAAAGCAATAGCAACTCTTCTGACTCCTACTGTTTTGTGTGTTTTTCTAATAATAGTAGCTTTTGTCCTGCTCATTGGAATTGTAGCTCCCCTCATAGGTGAACTTTTTATGTCCATACCGCTGGAGCTGTAAATGAAAAGGATAAAATGCCAACAATTGATGTAAACAAGGAAGAATTTTTCAGGCATTTGAAGAGCAGCGGCATGCCTTTGGAGAAAGCTCTTCTTCTTGTTAAGGGGGAAATTAAAGGGGAAGATGAGCTTTTCTTAAAAATTGATATTGCTGATACCAACAGACCTGACCTCTTTACCCTTGAAGGGATTGCCCGACAGCTTCTCTCTTTTTCTTTAAATACCCACTTCTCTTCTGATTTTTTACACAAAGAGCCTGGTTATAAACTTGAAATACTTCCCTCAGTAGAGAAGGTAAGGCCATTTGCCGGTGCTTTCCTTGCTCACGGGTGCAAGATTGATGAGGATAGTCTTGACTCATTGATAAGGATTCAGGAAAAATTAGGAGATACTATTGGAAGGAGACGCTTTAAGGTAGGGATTGGAATCTATGATGCTACCACAATTAAGTTTCCGGTAAGATACGGAGCTTTTTCTCCTCTATCACATCGATTTACTCCGCTTGGGTCAGAGACAGAAATGACGTTACAGGATATTCTCAAGCATCATCCTAAAGGGATCGAGTATGGAAACATACTTAAAGGCGCAGCAAAATATCCACTATTTATTGATGCTGAAGATAAAATCCTCTCTTTTCCTCCAATAATAAATTCTAAACGCACAGGCGAGGTAAAGGTAGGAATGGATTATCTTTTTATTGAGGCTACCGGAACGGAGCAGAAAACAGTTATTCTCTCTCTGAATATCTTCGCTGCTGTCCTTTCATTTTGGGGAGCAGTGATTGAGAGATGCGAGGCTTCCTATCCATACCAGACGCCTGTTGGCAGAAGTCAGCCTGTCCCTGCTCAGCTCATGAGCAAGCCATTGACGCTAAGGGTTACAGAAGCAAAAAAAATGCTGGGTATTGAAATTGATGCTGAGGAAATATCAGATTGCTTATTGCGGTTTGGATATGAGTTCTCGAGGGACGGAGATACCTTTAAAATTATTGCTCCTTATTACCGCGGCGACGTTATGCATCAATATGATGTAATAGAAGACCTGGCGCTGGCAAGAGACTATAATAACTTTTCACCTCTTTCCTTATCTGATTTTACCATTGGAGACATCCTTCCCGAAAAGGAGGCGGCAGACAGAGTAGGGAACATCTTTGTTGGGATGGGATTTCAGGAAATTGTTTCCAATATGCTCATCAATACCAGTTTTTCTTCCTATTGTATGTTGGATGAAGACCCCTATGTAGAGATAGAGAATATAATGAGTGAAAGCTATTCAGGAGTGCGTCACTGGCTCATTCCGTCACTTCTTAAAGCAGAAATGGAAAGCTCGTCCACCCCTTATCCACATCGCATTTTTGAAGTGGGAGAAGTCGTCATTAGAGAGATTAGGGAAAAAGGGAGTCGCGATAGCCAGTTAAATGAGGAAATTCACATTGCTGCTCTTCTTTCCGGTACGGGGATTGGTTTTAATGACGCCCACCGCGCACTACGTTCTCTTATGGAGGAGCTCTCCATTCCCTATAAACTGCGTGAGATGAACCATAATTCATTTATTAAAGGAAGATGCGGCGCTATTGAAATCGAGGGAAGTAAGAAAGGAATTATTGGAGAGATATCCCCTGAAGTTCTCTCAAGATGGTCAATAAAAATGCCTGTCTCCGTCTTTGAGATAACTCAGCCTCCTGCAAAGTGAGAAAAGGGTTCAAAGGTTTAGAGGTTCAGAGTTCAAAGGTTCAGAACCCAGAACGGTGAACCCGGAACCCTTGAACTATTGAGAAAGGAGTAAGTAGGAAGCGATGTTTCATATTGCGACAGAGAATGAAATTAAAAGTGGAAAGACTTCTGATGTGTATTTCTCGCGGGCAGTAGCAGCTCTTAAGTCAGCAAAGCTTAACAAGCGCGTTAAAGCAGAGATTAGAACCAATTCTCTCCCGTTAGATTGGCAGTGGGCGGTATTAGCAGGGATTGAAGAATCTGCGCATTTTTTAGAAGGGCTGAAGGTAAATGTCAGCAGTATAGAGGAGGGCACAATTTTTGAGGCGATGACGCCAGTTCTTCTTATAGAAGGAAACTACCTTGAGTTTGCTGCGGCAGAAACTCCGCTCCTCGGATTTCTATGTCAGGCCTCTGGAATTGCCACCAAATCCGCTCGTTACAGGAAAGCAGCAGGAGAAAGACAGATAATTAGTTTTGGAGCGCGCAGAATGCACCCGGCAATCTCCCCAATGATTGAACGAAGCGCCTTTATTGGCGGCTGTGATGGGGTGGCAGGCATCAAAAGCGCTGAACTCATTGGCGAGGTTCCAGTTGGAACAATGCCTCATTCTCTGGTTCTGCTGACGGGAGATGTAACCGAAGCATTTAAGCTTCTTGATTGCATCGCTCCGCCTGAAGTAAAAAGAGTAGCCATTATTGATACCTTCGCTGACGAAAAATTTGAGGCGGTTCGCATCGCTCGTGCGGCAGGGAAAAAATTGTTTGCCGTGCGGCTGGATACTCCTATCTCAAGAAGAGGCGATATGAAGCAAATTTTAGAGGAGGTAAGATGGGAGCTTGATTTAAGAGGATTCTCTCAAGTTAAGCTCTTTGTCAGCGGGGGAATTGACGAAGATGATATTAAGCAGCTTAATCCTTATGCGGATGCCTACGGAATAGGAACAGCGCTCAGTAATGCTCCTACAATTAACTTTTCTCTCGATATAGTTGAAATTGAGGGAGAACCTGTCGCCAAGCGTGGCAAAAAATCTGGGGCAAAGGAAGTTTTGCGCTGTGGGAGCTGTCACAAAACAATAGTAATTCCTATGGGTAGAGAAAAAACAAAATGTGGGTGCGGCGGCAGGTACTCTTACCTCCTTAAGCCACTGGTTAAGAATGGGAAAATAGTAAGCAAGCTTCCCTCCGCCCGGAAGATCAGAGAGCGCGTTTTGAAGCAGTTAGAAAGGCTGGAAACATAGGAATTTACACGCCCGGTCCGACTTGAACGGACGACCTACGGATTCGAAGTCCGGCGCTCTATCCAACTGAGCTACGGGCGCAA
>CAZVBB010000137.1:0-3331 GCA_964625285.1 uncultured bacterium
ATGAAATATAGGAGCATAGAGAAATCCAATGCCAATTTTCCGGATACACTCCTCCACTTGTTTTGGAGTGCAGTCAATTTTTACTCCAAGGGCCTCAAGGACATCAGCGCTACCGCACTGGCTGGAGACAGAGCGATTGCCATGTTTGGCTACCTTTAGTCCCCCTCCAGCCGCCACAAAAGCACAGACAGTAGAGACATTAAAGGTGTTGGTGCCATCTCCACCAGTGCCACAGGTATCAACAATAGTTTCTTCTTTATCCACTTTGATTTTAGCGGCTTTGGCTCGCATAACCCTGGCAGCCCCGGTGAGCTCATCGATGGTCTCTCCTTTCATGCGAAGAGCAGTAATAAAAGCTCCTATCTGAGCGTCGCTTGCAGCTCCCTCCATAATCTCATTCATAACGCTAACCATTCCTTCTTCCGAAAGATGATTACCACTGACAACTCTAAAAATAGCTTCTTTAATCATAATGATCTATGGTTTGTAGTTTGTGGTTTATGGTTTAAATTCAAGTGCCTTCAGAATAGGAGCATAATAAGACAGATTTGCTTATTTGACAAAGGATTTTTGCTTTAGGAGAAGGAAATATAGGGACACTTCCCGCATTATTTTTCCTCTTCTTCTTTGTGTGAATAAATATGGGAAGTGTCCCTATATTTCAAACATGATTGTCAGAGGGGCCTTAATTCTTTTTGCGGGATTATTATTAAGAAAAGAGGAACCTGCTGTGTCAACCGAAGAGCCTTACCAGGGTATTTCTTTTGAGGGTTATAAAATAACCAGATTAAATGATGACGAAAAAGAGATTCTTGAAAGTTTTGAAGCAGTACTTTAATTACAAAATTTTTTTAAATCGTTTCCTCATATGTTTAACTAGATTCCTTTTGATCAAGCGTTCCAAGTGTTTTTCTATCATAGTCCTCTCGAAAAGTTTAAATATAGCTTTCGGTTCTGGAAAATGTCCGTAAATGATGGCTTTACTAACGATTTCATCTATACTACGTTCTTTATTTAAAAATCTTAACAGCTCCTTTTCTCTCTCGAATATCCTGTTCAAATACCGGCTTAGTTCTTCCTCAATAATCTCTTCCCCTCGGATGATACCTTTATGACTTGTGATAGCTGTTTCAAACTTGAGGGCTCTGACTCTCTTTATTGAATCGATGAATTGATCGATATCGCAGTTCAAACAGCCGTACCAAGGTCCAAAAAAAGATAGGTCTATATCGGCTAAGAAAATCAGTTTTTCGCTCGGGATGGAAAAACAGCAGTGCCCTAGAGAATGGCCTGGTGTATGAATAACTTTTAACTTTAACTTCCCCAAGTCAAAAATGTATCCCTCCTCAAATTCTAAATCAACTGCCGAATCCCTTAATCCAAATTGCTCTAAAAGCAAATCCATAGATTTTCTTTGAAACTCAACTGAGGTAGGGTAGAGCTCCGCCAATTTCCTAACAGATTTAATGAGAGAAGCATCCAATTTATGTGAACTTATTCTAGCATTCTTGAATACATGGTTGCAAGCTATGTGGTCTTCGTGCCCATGAGAGTTTATGACCAAATCTATTTTCCTTTCCTTTTCTATCGTTGTAGCCAAATTGGTACCCATACCAGTATCGATTAAGACTCTAACATCGCTGTCAATCAACATTGAATTTGAACGTGGATATCTACCCTTATTTTCACCTTCGATAAATAGAATATTTTCTGCAATTTCAATGCCAATCATGAATGTACCTTCATTTTCAAAGGAAATATAGGGACACTTCCCGCATTATTTTTCCTCTTCTGCTTTGTGTGAATAAATATGGGAAGTGTCCCTATATTTCCTATATTTCTGATTTCCTTACTTTGGCTTTACTCATCAACTTTACACCTCTCGCAAATTTCTTCCAAAGTTTCCAGTTGCTGTCTAGTGCCCAGAACAATCAGGTAGTCTCCATCCTCAATAGTTTCTTCTCCTGATGGATTAGCCACCAGTTTGCCCCCTTTCTTGTTTATTGCCAGGATAGCCGCTTTGGTACAACGGCGAGTTTCTTCTACAGTTAGACCAGCTAAAGCTGAGTCGCTGCATACCGCTATGTTTTCCATCCGCAATTCTCGGCCACGGTCGTAGATTACAGTATCAATGAAGTCAACCACTGTTGGGCGTAGGGCTAACTGTGCCATGCGGCGGGCACCGAGGCTGTGTGGAGATATGATACGGTTAGCGCCGGCTTTCCTTAGCCTAGCTTCAGTCAGGCTACTAGAGGCGCGAGCTTCAATAAACAAATTTGGGTGCAGTTCGCGAGCTGATAGTGTTATATAGACGCTATCGGCATCGTTACCAAATGCCGCCATCAGGCCGCGTGCCCGCTCAATACCAGCTTCTTTTAACACCTCATCATTGGTGGCATCACCAAGCACATAGAGATACCCATCCTTCTCAGCAGTGGCAATGCTTTCTCGGTTTTTGTCGATAATGACAAAAGGTACACCCTCTTCAGTAAAGATATGGGCTATCTCTCGTCCTACCCTACCATAACCACAAAGAATAAAGTGTCTCTTCAGTTTTGTTATGTTTCTTTCCATTCGTCGTCTCCCCCAGGTAGTACACAGGTGACCTTCTATTATGTACCCGGCTACTCCGCTTAAAGCATATAATGCTCCCCCAACACCCCCCACAATTAAAAAGATGGTAAAAATCCGTCCGGTAGTAGTTAGCGGGTGAACCTCATCATAACCGACAGCAGTTATAGTTGCGATAGTCATATAAATAGCATCAATAAATGACCAGCCCTCAATAACCATATAACCGGTAACACCAGCTACTATGATGGCAACAAGAACACTTATCCCCCATAATAATCTTCGTGTAGGGTTCATCTAACTATTTGTGATTAGAAAATCAGGAAATATGGGAAATACAGGGATACTTCCCGCATTATTTTTCCTCTTCTTCTTTGTGTGAATAAATGCGGGAAGTGTCCCTATATTTTCTGCCCCGGTTCAGATAGCTGCCTAAGGTTCTGCGCGCTGATAGATAGATGGCTACAGACCCACAGGGCAGACTATCAGACATCGTGAGCACTCGTAGTCAATGCCCATAGCCAGGTGCTGATACAAGTTCCAGAACAGGGGCCCTCTGAAGGCTTGCTGCTGTTCCTCAACCGGTTTGACCACTGAGTCGCGGAGGAATCTTGAGAATCCCGCCAGGCCGTACTGCTGGAGCTGCAGAAGGCATTTTGTGGTGTCTACCGTCCCCTCTATTGACAGGGCACCTACCGGGCAGGAGCGAATGCATAGATCGCAGTCCGTGCAAAGTTCCTCCTCTAACGGGGAATCGCTT
>CAZVBB010000138.1:0-3318 GCA_964625285.1 uncultured bacterium
CTATTTTTATAAATCGTCTAACGTATCGTTATCTAACAATTAAGATATTCCTTTCATTTTCCTCAAATAATCCTCTATATGTCCATCACTTACATCAAAATTAAAAGTTAAACACAATTCCTTTAAAACGCTTTTTAAAAGATCTGCTCTTTTTTCTTTTAATTCTTGTATTGTCTATAAAAACAAACATTTTTCTTTAAATTTTGAAATCCTTATTTCTTCAATTGTCTCATTTTTGATTTTACCTGCCTGCCGAAGCCCTGGCGCAGGTAGGTCTTCAAGGCAGATATAAAATTCCAAATTTTGCCCAGAACCATCCTCATTTTACCCGTTTTATAAGTCTTTTCGTCTTGCACGCCAACGCTTCACTATACGGTCTATATCCATCCCTCTAATGCCTTTAGCCCAATGTTTGGCGAACTTTACATCCGTACTCTTTGGCTCAGGCATTGGAAAATCGATTAGGACTCTGGTAGGCATTACTACTGAATCCCCAACAATAAGTGCTTCCCCAGTTCTGAGCGATGGCAACATGTCCATAAGTCCAGCCAAGGAATCGGGAACAAGACGCCGAACATAATTCTGGTCTTCAGGGTTGGTGAGACGCATTACAATAAAAGTGTTACACTGCGAAATAACAGTTTCAGAAAGTTCTTTCGGCCGTTGACTCACGACTGTTATTCCAATTCCATATTTCCGTCCCTCTTTTGCAAGTCGCTCTACGGCGGATCTCGCTGCTGAGAACCTGGCTTCTGGACGATTGGGAATATAGTTGTGCGCTTCCTCAAGGACCATCAAGATAGGAAATTGCGTTCGAGTCGGATTCCAAAAGTTGAACTCGTACACAACACGCGAGATAACTGAAACTACTACACCGACAGCCTCAAATGGGATACCACTAAGGTCAATAACAGTCATTCTCTTACCGGTATCAATGGAAAGGTATTCTTTAAGCAATTGAGGGAAACTTGCATTTTCGGAATAGTTAGTAGGCGAGAACATAAATCGAAACCGGGGGTCATTGATCTTGCTGTCGAAACGAATCAGGAATCGATCAAAAACCCCGTTGAGTGGACCCTTCTTTTCACCCCTGGTGCCTGGAGCCATTTCTGTATTCCAATCGCGGATTTGCTGGAGCATCCCCTGAAGATCAAAGTAAATGGGTGAATCAACTGTAACGGCGTTGCCAAGATCGAGTTTTTCTATCTTGTCAGTATTCTGTCGCGCCAGCAAGAGTGCCTTTCGGAGCCCGGTAATCTGGTTATGAGCGGTAAACTCAGTTATATCAACAGCTAAGTCTTGAAATTCTTCAAAGTTTAGTAGCCAATAAGGTAATTCCACTTGGTCAGCTTCAATCAGTTGAGTGTTGTCAGGAAAAGCGTTGGCGTATTCTCCATGCAAATCTATAACGAGTATGTGTGTATCTGGATATTTATTAATTGTCTGCTGTAGGATGCTTGCCACCGTGCAAGATTTACCGCTTCCGGTTGTCCCCAGAATGGCAGTATGTCTACCAAAGAAGCGATCTACGTGGATGAAAGCGCGCTGGTCTTCTGCCTGAGCCAAACGGGCAAAAGAGAAATCCTGATCGACAAATTCCGAGAAAATTTCTTTGAGTTCCTCTAAACCAACCATTCTCACTTTTTGGCCGACGTTTGGGTATACAGCAACACCACGATTAAATTGCCCCGCGCTACTCAGAGTGCCTATGAGGAGACACTCAGCAACTTTCTTGCTGATGGTCTCGCCAGCAACCCCTTGGCCTGGCCCCATTGAAGGCGTAATGTCAAGCATACGATTATTGGCTACCGTACCAATAATATTTAGGTCTCGGAAAGGGATCTTTACATGCGAGCCTGGCTGACCTGGATAATAGTCACCGTCCAATGGAACTGTGGTTTCGACTGTCAATTCGACCATAGCACGGTCACCACTAACTTCAATGACATAACCGATTTCTCTCTCTTGATTTTTTGTCATGATCATTTCTCCTTCAGAGCTGGAAGCCATTTTGCGAATTTTTCAAAAGCCCACAAATCAGTAGCTACATTTTGCTTTTTGCCTTCAATTATTGTACTTTCTTCGTTTATCATACTAACTCGAGGATGAGTAGATTTGTCGACAAGGGCATCTATCGGTTCTTTAGAAAACACAAAAAGAGAAAGGCCATTATTGAGACCTGTATATATGTACTGGTTCAAGTTTGTATCTGCAAACCGGTAACCAATGCAGATCAATAAATTGGCGCCGCTAACCTCAGCACCGAATTTGCGAAAGAGCCAGTCAAAAGGAGGGCGGATAGATTCAGCATACTTTAATCTCGATGGGTAGATGATTAGTGGATTTCTCTTTGACACTAAAGGTGTGTTATCCTCGTAAAATTCACCATTGTCTTCAAACCAACTGAGCGAGCCATGAAGCTTATAAAGTAGAATGTGACGAGCAGAGAGTTCAAACCGTGGAGTTTTCGCATGAGTTGTTGCCCTTCCAATATCATAATCAAAACAACCTGGGTTCCAGCGGCGGCGAAAAATACCTTCGAACCCGTTGATTGCAACCATATGTGATTCCTCGCAAGCCAACTCTATCAACAAATCGTAGTTAGTTGTAAATATCTGCGCCGGGGGGGCTTTTTTCGCCGGTTCTGCCTCTCTACGACTCACTATGCGGGAGATGAAGTCCTTATGGTATTCCGTCGGGGCATCAACCTTCAAGATATTTTGGATACATTGACAAACCTCCTCGAAAGTCGTCTTAAGCCGCTCTCGGTTACGATGTCCCAAACCCGCCCCACTCAAACGATGGTATAATTCAGAAAGAATCTCCTCTATGTTAGGATTTTCTATACCGTTATTATCAAGTAAGAACTGCGTGATCTCCTCAAACATGCTACGAGGCATGTTGAGTAACTGGGATCGAACAGCGTCAGCCAACTGAAGAGTGCCCGGAAGCCCAGCACAAAACGATGCACCCGCACCTAGAAGATAAATAATTTTTGGCCCTGCTAGTTTTTTCTTCAGAACATTTTCCAATGTATCCTTCTTTGCCATCTGCATTACCTATTAATTTCTAAAATCGAGAGCCGAAATGTCAGCTAACTGTTCACATCCGAATTTACCCTGTTAGAAATTATATTTTGCTAGGCAGCGAAATTGATATTTCTAACGGGGTTTATGCATAACTTTAGGTGAAGCCTTAATTCTCCAATTATTGCTTAAAATCTCCTATGATTTTTATTTCCTCTTCTGTCAAGCCGTATAGTTTGTAAACCATCTGGTCAATCTTGGCTAATACTTAATTCCTATTTCTTTAAAGAAA
>CAZVBB010000139.1:0-3303 GCA_964625285.1 uncultured bacterium
CCTTCCTACCTAATCCTATCCTGTGCCTGTATAATTGCATTTTTCATTGATGCACTGGAGGTAACCCCTTTTCCTCTTTTTTGCCACAAGAAACCCGGCTCCGCAGGAAGGGCATTCTTTTGCAATCGGTTTATCCCAGGTAGAAAAATGACACTCTGGATAGCGATTGCAACCAAAGAAGATTTTCTTTTTTCGTGTCCTTTTTTCCACGATTTCGCCATCACATTCGGGGCACTTTATACCAAGACCAATCGGTGCAGTATATTTGCATTGTGGATAATTTTTGCAGGCGAAAAATTTTCCATATTTTCCAATTTTTATTGCAAGGTTCCCGTCACATTCAGGACAGGTCCTGGAAGTCACGATCTCCATTTTCTTTACTTCATCATTTGCCTTATCCAACATAGCAATAAAGGGATGGTAAAAGTCACTTAACAATTTCACCCAGTCAGATTTTCCGTCTTCAATACTATCCAGCTCATTTTCTATTTGAGAGGTAAATTTTAAATCCATTATCTTCGGAAAACGCGCAACAAGCAGCTCAGTCACCATTACCCCGAGTTCGGTTGGGTGAAATTTACCATCAGTCTTTTCTATATATTCCCGCTGCTCAATCGTTTGAATTATCGGAGCATACGTACTTGGTCTGCCAATTCCTTCTTCTTCAAGCGCTTTTACCAGCATAGCATCGGAGAATCTGGGCAAAGGCTGAGTAAAGTGCTGCTTTTCCTGAAGAGTAATAACATCCAGTTTTTCACCCGTTTGAAGATCAGGAATATTGCTTTCTTCTTCCTTATCGCCATAAATAATTGTGAAGCCTTCAAATTTAATATTCACTCCTCTTGCCTGCAAGTTAAATTTACCTGCCTTTATCTTGATTGTTGTTAGTTTAAGAAGAGCTGGCTTCATCTGGCTGGCAAGGAAGCGGGACCAGATTATGCGATAGAGCCTGTACTGTTCGGGCGAGAGAAATTCTTTTATCTTTTCTGGCTCTCGTAGGATGCTCGTTGGCCTTATTGCCTCATGAGCTTCCTGCGCTCCTTTTCTTGAGCGGTAGACGGGAAATTTAGAAGGAGCAAAATCCTTTCCAAATTTCTCTTTGATATAGGCAGATGCCTCTTTCTGGGATTGCGAGGAAAGACGCACCGAATCAGTTCTCATATAAGTAATCAGTCCCACTCTTTCCTTCCCAATTTCAATCCCCTCATAGAGCTCCTGAGCAATATGCATTGTCCTTGTTGGCGTAAATCTAAGTTTTCTTGCTGCCTCCTGCTGGAGCTGACTTGTAGTAAATGGCGGAGGAGGATTTTTCTTTTGCTCCTTAATCTCGGTGCTTTCAACAGAAAATTCTTCTTTTCTTAACTCCTGTATTACCTTCTTTGCCTTTGATTCATTATCAATCTCTGCTTTTTTACCGCTGATTTTTTCTAATTTTGCTTCAAAATCTCCTTCTTTACCCACCTTCTTCTTTAGCCTCGCAGCAATTGTCCAGTATTCCTTGGAAACAAAATCAGCAATTTCTTTCTCGCGGTCGCATATTATCCGCAGCGCTACTGACTGCACCCTCCCGGCGCTTAAGCCCTTGCCAATTTTTTTCCAGAGCAAAGGACTAAGCTTATAGCCGACAATGCGATCAAGGATGCGGCGCGCCTGCTGGGCTTTCACTTTATTTAAATCTATTTTCCTGGGGTTTTTAATTGCTTTTTTAACCTCTTCTTTAGTAATTTCATTAAAAGTAACCCGATAGAGGTTATCTCCACCGAGCACTTCTGATAAGTGCCAGGAAATAGCCTCTCCTTCCCGATCGGGGTCTGGAGCAAGAAACACTTTCTCTGCGCTCTGGGAACTCTTTTTTATCTCTTTAATCATCTCTTTTCTTTGAGGAATGATAATGTAATGAGGGCGGAAATCCTTTTCCGGGTCAACGCCAAACTTATCTTTGGGAAGGTCGCGGATATGTCCCAGGCAGGACTTGACACTATATTTGCTTCCCAGAAACTTATCTATCGTTCTCGCTTTTGCTGAAGATTCCACAATTACCAATGACTTTGGCATGAGAGTATCCTTTGATTATTACCTAACAGGCTGTCACAAAACACGTTCCAGCCTGTATAATTAAGGGCGGCACTTTTGTGATGCCCTATTATTACCTAAAGTTCGGGGACAGGCACATTCAGTGAGCCAGTCCCCTTCACTCGAATTCTCTAATTCTCACTCACTAATCACTACCTACTTATTTTTCTTCATAGAATCTATCCCGATGATGATAGCGATCAGCCCGCCGATAAGTAATACTAAATTTAAGCCACTATCACTATGCGAACCTCCGGCCAGGCATAGCCAAGAAACCATCCGGAAATTGGTGGCAGCAACCAGAGAGCGCCAATGGTTAACATCACTATTCCTACTATGAAAACCTTCATTTATTTCATCTCCTTCTCAAGCTATCCGCCTCGGGTAATCAGAGCACCAGTTTATCTACCTAAAAACGAGCTTTGCTCTGTATCAACGATGGATGAGATTCTTCGGTCGCCTAGGCGACCTCAGAATGACAACAAAGTTGTCAGTTTACAAGTTCACAAGTTGACAAGTTAACAAGTTGGCAAGTTAATAAGTTAATAAGTTCACCGTTCTGGGTTCTCAACCTCTGAACCCTGAACCCTTGAACCTCTGAACCTTTGAATCCTTTTTTCACTTTACTCTATGCTCTCTGCCCTATGCCTTCCTACCTTCAACCTATCCACCTGAATACTGAATTTTACTGTGATTTCAGCTTCTGTCAAATAAAATTATGGAGGTCTCTGAAAAAAGCCTTTAGAGCTCTCTGATTACACAGACGTCGTTGCGAGGCTTGTCCCGGGTGACAGCGAGGGAACTTGCCGAAGCAATCTTATCAAGATTCCTCGCGGAGTTTACCCTGAGCGAGATTCTTCAGTCGCAGACTCTTCGCTACGCTCAAGATTCCTCGCTTCGCTCGGAATGACAACTTACCGCTCAGAATGACACGAAGCGAAGGGCTCGGAATGACCCTTCGGGTCAGATTACACAGATTTTCTCATTGGTGCTTTAATCTGTGTAATCGGCGTAATCAGAGATTTCTGACTTTTTCAGAAATCTCTTATGGGATATTTTACTTCAGGGTCACTCTTTCCTTCATATTGGTTGATATTGTTATCTGGCGATTACCATCTTCGTCTTCGCTTACAATGATTACTCCTATTTCCTCTATTGTCTCTATCAGCTTCATCCCTTCCTCGCGTCCAAGGACAAAAATTGCAGTGGAAAGACCATCAGCAAATGTTG
>CAZVBB010000140.1:0-3295 GCA_964625285.1 uncultured bacterium
AGGGCTCGGAATGACCCTTCGGGTCAGATTACACAGATTGTCTCAACGATAAAAAATCTGTGTAATCCATATTTTATCTGTGTAATCAGAGATTTCCGAATCTCAGAAATCTCTTGGAGAATGAAAAAATGATAGAAATATTAGTCTCTTATGTTATCCCGATTGTCTTTGTGTTAGGCGTACTTATCTTTTTCCACGAACTTGGGCATCTTATCGTGGCAAAGAAATTGGGCGTGAAAGTAGAGAAATTTTCACTTGGTTTTGGGAAAAAACTCTTTGGTGTTAAGATTGGAGATACCGAATATCTCGTTTCCGTCTTCCCGCTCGGCGGATACGTTAAAATGGCAGGTGATGACCCGGAAAAATTAAAAGGCTCCCCGGAAGAATTTTTCTCTCAGAGTGTCAGAGGACGGATAGCGATTGTGGCAGCAGGTCCTGCGATGAATCTGCTCCTGGCTTTTTTCTTTATGACATTGGTTGGGATTGTTGGCTTTCGCTTGCCGGTATATGAAAATATAGTTGGTATGGTAAAAGATGGTTCTCCTGCTGAGAATGTAGGAATAAGAATTGGAGACCGCATTATCTCAGTTGGTGGACAATCAATTACTGATTGGCACGCGTTGGGGGAAGCAAGGGAAAGAATCTTTAAAGAGTTAGAGGAAAAAATCTTACCCCCTATTACGACGGTAATAATAGAACGGAAAGGAGAAACCATTGCTAAAGAGTTGCCTCTTGTAGAGCCATGGGGTATTGAGCCATATATTTCCCCAAAGATTGGTCGCGTGATGCCGGGTATGCCTGCCTTCCGTCAGGGACTTATGGATGGAGATAAAATTATTGCTATAAACAACCAACCAGTAATTAGCTGGCAGGAAATGAGTGGAAAGATTCGCGAAAGCCCTGGGAAAGAGCTTCTACTCACAATAGAGCGCGAAGGAAAAATATTTAATCTTGACATTATTCCGTTTTCGAATGAACTTCCCGACGGAAAGATTATTGGATTAATTGGCATTGAGCCACCAGCGACAGACTATCGCATTGTTCGCTTTGGAGTATTTGGGGCGGTCTCAGCGGGCATTTCCACAAGTATTTCTCAACTTGGTATGATTTACGGAGGGCTATGGCGGCTTGTCTCTCAACCTGCCCAAATACGAGAAGCGGTGGGAGGTCCAATATTAATCGCTCAGCTTGCAGCAACACATGCAAGGGATGGAATTGGTGAGCTTATTCTGTTTATTGCTCTCCTCAGTAACGTACTTGCGGTAATGAACCTCTTGCCAATTCCTGTTCTTGATGGTGGACACATCCTCTTTTTCGCCATTGAGGGTATACGCAAAAGACCTCTTCCTTTGAAAGTGCAAAATATTCTTCAACAAGTAGGGCTTTCTATTCTGATTCTTCTTATGCTCTTTACTTTTGTGAATGATACATTGCGCCAACTTGAGCGAGCAAGTGCAATCCGGGAAAAACAGCCAGAGATTGAACCCCATTAGAGATAAGTCCCGTTAGAGACTTTATCTCTGACGAGGTCTCTAACGGGATAAGACGCCGCCCCATACCATCGCATATGGCGAGCTACGGGGTCTGCGTCTGCCTAGGTGGACTATCCCATACGACAAGCCCCGTTAGAAAATCCTTTCTAAATGGGGCAAGCCTACGGGATAAATCTCTAACGGGGCGAAGAAAAAAAATGGAGAAAGCTTCTAATAATTTACTGCAGAAAGCCAGTGAGCTTTGTTTAAAAATAAATTATCATAATTACCGCTACTATATCCTGGATGACCCTGAAATATCTGATGCTGAATATGACCTTCTCATGAGAGAGCTTCAGGATTTAGAGAATAAGTATCCTTTTTTGCGCAAATCCGACTCGCCAACTCAAAAATTGGGCTCTCCCATTACCAAAACCTTTGATGCTGTTCCTCATCGGGTTCCGATGCTAAGTCTCGGCAATGCATTTAATCGGATTGAGATTGAGGAGTGGGTGGAAAGAGTGAAGAATGGCATAGGTAAAGATAAAGTAGTTGAGTTTGTTACGGAGCCGAAGTTAGATGGCTGCGCTGTTTCCCTCATATATCAGGATGGAGTATTTGTCAAAGGCGCAACGCGTGGAGATGGGATGACCGGGGAAGACATAACCTATAATCTAATGACAATAAAGAATATTCCATCCCGGTTGAGCGGTAAGAACATTCCTTCTTATCTGGAAGCGAGGGGAGAAGTTTATATGGAAATAGAGTCATTTCTAAAACTGAACGAGATGCAGGCAAAGTCAGAAGGAAAGCTCTTTGCCAACCCTCGCAATGCTGCTGCCGGTTCTCTCAGGCAGCTTAATCCTACAATTACTGCATCGCGGGCACTTAATTTTATGCTCTATGATGTAGGAGAAGTAGAAGGAGTTAGCTTTAGTAATCATCTGGAAGTGTTAAGTGTTTTATCTACATTAGGACTGCGAACAATTGAGAAGGCGTCTCTTTGCTATTCCCTGAGTGATATTTTTCATTATTATGACAGGTTAGCTGCGGAGAGAGAAAAACTTTCTTATGAGATGGATGGGATAGTAGTCAAGGTCAATAATCTTGAGTTCCACAAAAAATTGGGCGCGAGAACCCGGGAGCCCCGCTGGGCAATTGCCTATAAATTTCCATCACAGGAAGAGGTAAGTAAAATCCTGGATATAGTTGTTCAGGTTGGGAGGACCGGGGTACTTACCCCTGTTGCCCATCTGGAGCCGGTAAAAATAGGAGGGGTAACAATTACTAATGCTACGCTTCATAATGAGGATATGATTTTAGAAAAAGACCTCCGTATTGGCGACTATGTCCTCATTCGTCGCGCCGGAGGTGTCATTCCCGAGATTGTAAAAGCTATTCCGCAGCGCCGTAGTGGCAGTGAAAAAAAGTTTCAAATGTTACGACATTGCCCTATCTGTAATAGCAAGGTAGCAAAGCTTCCTGAGGAGGTAGCCTACCGCTGTCCCAACGTGTCCTGCCCGGCTCAGGTAAAGTCAGGAATAAGACATTTTTCCTCACGACGGGCAATGGACATTGAATCTCTGGGCCCAAAGTTAATCACTCAGTTATTGGAAAAAGAACTAATCAAAGATGCAGGAGACCTCTATTTCCTAGAGGAAAAACAGATTAGCGGACTGGAAAGAATGGGTGAGCAGAGCGCTCGTAATCTCATAGAAGCAATTGAAGCGAGCCGCTCAAAGCCGCTCTCCCGCCTTATATATGCTCTGGGCATAAGGCACGTGGGAGAACACATTGCCGAAGTGCTTACTAAAGAGTTTGGC
>CAZVBB010000141.1:0-3279 GCA_964625285.1 uncultured bacterium
GAATGGACAAGAAGAAAGTGCTCTTAAAGATGCTTAGAGCATTAGCTACTGATTTGCAAAATATTCAGCAACGTGGAGCGGGATATTATAATGCTACTCCATTCGTTGATAGGTATAATCGGTTATTAGAAAAAGCAAAAGTAATTTTTAAAGAGGAAGATGATATCCTTATTGCTACCTTCTCCAATCTTGAGGATACATCCTCGGTTGACCCATCTGACAAGATGAAAGTAATCCAGAAAGTAATAATTGAGATTGGGCAATTAATAGCTTATATCGAGGCAAGTCTAGAGTGAGATCAAGATAGAGATAAGTTAAAGGGCAAGAAAGGAGGGATGAGAAAATGGGAAGAGTAGCAAAGGCAAATAGGAGGGATGAGAAAATGGGAAGAATAGCAAGGGTTACGGAAATTATCTCGGGGTCACCGGTAAGTTTTGAGGATGCAATCAAGGAAGGATTTGAAAGAGCCACTAAGACCCTTAGGGGAATCACTGGATTGCGGATTACCGAGTTCAGAGTTCATGTTGAAGAAAATAAGATAGAGGAATACAGGGTCAGGATGGAGGTTATCTTTGTTTTAGAGGCTTAGAGGTTTTGATTCCTCTCACCTTTTTGAGCAATCTAGTGTACTAGTGTTCTTGATTCGACGCTTCAGCAATGAGCAAGATGAGTAAAAGATGGATAAAGATAAAATAAAACAAGCAATTGAAATGATCCTTGAGGCGATTGGAGAGGACCCAAAGAGTCCAATACTCGCTGAAACACCGGCGCGGGTTGCCAGAACATATGAAGAGATTTTCTCAGGCACATGTAAAGACGCAAGCAAAGAGCTAAAAATTACCACAGGAATAGAATATGATGAGATCATCCTAATAAAAGACATTCCCATCTATTCTGTCTGTGAACATCACCTTCTTCCTTTCTATGGAAAAGCACACATTGGCTACATTTCGCAAGGTGGAAGAATTACAGGATTGAGTAAATTAGCTCGTGTGGTAGAGATTCTTTCCAGGAGACTTCAGGTTCAGGAGAGGCTTACCTCTGAGATTGCTGATGTAATCATGGAAAAACTCAAACCGCGTGGGGTAATAGTTATTATTGAAGCTGAGCACCTTTGCATGAGTATGCGCGGCGTTCAAAAACCAGGCACTTTCACTACAACCTCAGCTGTGAGAGGAATATTTAAGAAGAATGAGAAAACAAGGGCAGAGGCTATTGCTCTCATAAGAAGTGGGTTAAAATAAAAACAGTAGTCAGAGGTCAGGAGCCAGAGTCCAGAAGTAATGAGATAGAGACTGGTTATCCTCTAGATGAGACTGAAGGCGGTAAAAGAAGAGCACCAGTGTGCAAGTCGTCAGAGCAAGTAGTCGGGTTCATCCCTGAGCCCGACGGAGAAATGGAGGTAAAAATGTCAGCACAGATTATTAGTGGTACTGAAATTGCCAAACAGATTCGTGAAGAATTAAAACAGGAAATAGCTGAACTCAAGGAGAAGCATAATCTCATACCGGGATTAGCCACTGTTCTGGTAGGTGAATACCCGGCATCACAGGTTTATGTCGGAGCCAAGGTAAAGACGTGTGAAGCTTTGGGTGTTTATTCAGAAAGACATGACTTGCCCGCTGACACCGGTGAAGAAGAATTGCTAGCGCTTATTGCCAAGTTAAATAAAGACCCTAAGATTCACGGGATTTTGGTTCAACTACCCCTGCCCAAGCACATCAATGCCAGCAGAGTAATTTATGCTGTTGACCCCAAAAAGGATGTTGATGGCTTCCATCCGGTGAGTTTGGGCAAATTGGTGATTGGCGAACCAGATTACTTACCTTGCACTCCTCTTGGAATCTACCAGCTTCTAATCAGGTCTGGGGTTAAGATTAAAGGGGCAGAGGTAGTGATTATAGGGGCAAGTTATATTGTAGGCAAACCTATGAACCTACTCCTCGTTCAAGAGAAAGAGGGATTTGGTGCTACAGTGACTTTGTGCCACATCCTAACCCAGGATATTTCTATCCATACTAAACGAGCCGATATACTAATAGTAGCTGTAGGCAAACCAAAGCTTATCACCGCTGATATGGTTAAAAAAGGGGTAGTGGTGATTGATGTCGGCGTTAACCGAATAGGAAAAACGGCAGAGGGTAAAGATATTTTAGTTGGGGATGTTGACTTTGATGCAGTTAAGGAAAAGGCTAAAGCTATTACCCCGGTACCTGGTGGAGTAGGACCGATGACCATAATTATGCTTATGCTAAACACAGTAAAAGCGGCAAAGCTGTCCGCCGGCATAGCTTAAACCTGGTTAATTTATATCTGGATTGTAGTTGCCAGACCTGCCCGCCGCACAAGGGCTTTGGTAAGCGGGTTTATCGGACATAGCCCGCCTAGACGGACAACTATAGCCCGTACAGAATCCACGGTGGATAAGAGTAATGCGGATTAAAGGATATCCTATATGAATAAGATAACTGTGACCATAAATGGTTCCTCAGTGAGTGGGCATGAGGGTATGACCATCCTTGAGGTAGCCAAAGAAAACGGTATAGATATTCCAACACTGTGCCATAAGCCAGAGTTGGCCCCTGTGGGAGCTTGTCGTATTTGTGTGGTCGAAGTAGAAGGCTCCAAGGTTCTGGTAGGCTCGTGCTATACTCCAATCACCCAAGGTATGGTTATCTATACTCATTCTCCCAAGGTTATAGAGACCCGTAAGATGATAGCAGAACTTTTGCTTGCCAGTCACTCTGGCACTTGCTTTATGTGTAACAAGGCTAATCTGTGTGAGTTACGTGAGATTGCTGCAGAACTGGAGGTAGGTTTTCCCAGATTTAGGGTGAGGCAGCGTTATTATCCTGTAGAGGATATAAGTCCCTATGTTGTCCGTGATTTATCCAAGTGTATCTTGTGTCGGAGATGCGTAGGGGCGTGTAGTGAAGTAAAAAAAGAGAAAATATTCGGTATAGCATATCGTGGTTTTGATTCTAAGGTTGTGGTCGATTTAGATGAACCAATAGATAAGGAAGTTTGTCGGGATTGTGATATCTGTATTTCCTTTTGTCCAACCGGGGCATTAAACAAGCCGAGGGAGTTGGCAGAAGGGAAAAAGGGTGAGCCTTTAATTATAAGCGGCTAACTACTGTTACCAATGGGTACAGGAAAAATAAAAAAACGATGAGGATTTCTATGCAAAGTAAGAGACAGGAAGAGCTACTAATACAATTAGGGGAGGCACAAAACAAATTTGGTTATTTGTCTGAAAAAATTATGGTTGAGCTGGCT
>CAZVBB010000142.1:0-3264 GCA_964625285.1 uncultured bacterium
GCGATGACTTGGAATTGATAATGATTGGGCTTCATGAGAATTACTACAGAGACCTGAAAATGTATCTGAAAGGCAGGTAAGAGGAGGGACGAACAAATCACTGCACCCGATCAAAAAGCTGGCGCTTTTTGGCAGGTGAGTTTTAGCGTTTGTATTGCTTCAGACCCTTTCAAGGAAAAAATTAAAATTATTTGTGTAGACCGGGGCACAGAGTTCTCTGGGTTTTGAGTTACCTCTACAGATACGATTCTGTAATTTACGTTTCTGTTAAAGCCAATTGGCTTTTGATCTTTCTCATCTTGATAATTTCCTCATCCCCGCCTGTAAGCTTATCATAAGGAGTAACATTGCCAATACCCTGATGAGGCCAGCGATGATTATAATAGTCAAAGAAGCCCGATAAGCTATCTCTGGCCTCAAGATGATTGGAATATTCATTACGATAGACCTCTTCTTGCTTGGCCGTCTGGAATAATCGCTTTAAGAGACAGTTAAATCCTACAGGAATATGGGGCCGAGAGTAATCATTGAGGACACCTAAATCCCTTAAAAACTTCTTTAAAGATTTGGCTTTCATCTGAAGGGCCATTGTTTGAATGTATGGCTGGCTTGGTTTCTTGCTCATGGAGGTCCCACTTTAGCCAGGGCAAAATCTATCACTCTTTCTACATCTTTGGCAGTAGAGCTATATAACGATTGAGCGTGACAGGCCAGATGTCCTGCTTTCGGCAGAGTTCTGAAGTATTAACATCGCCCTTGAAACTCTCTATAACCAGCGATAGCTTTTCTTGGGCTGTGAGTCTTCTCTTTGCCATAATGACCTCCTTTGGGTTCTATTGTCTTAAACTCTATAGTCCCAAGTCTACACATTTTTTAAAGACCTTTTTACCTCAGAAGGTCTGAAGCATTATAATGTAGTTCGAAGATAATTCTAAGGAGTGGAAGATACGGTAAATTTTATGGCTGTTCAAATTTTCCGTATTGTCGAGGAACGCGACCTTATTAAACTTATCTTCCCCGCCACCCTTTTATTCGTAGCCCGTCCGCAAAAAAAATCGGGCGAAGCCCGAAAGCAAGCGGGCAAAAAGGAAGGGGTCTGGGAGTTTCGCCCGCCCCGCGATTTTCAGAAATTTTTAAAGTCGGTTCAAATTTTTTCGAACAGACACCTTAATTTTTATAATAGCTCAAAATATCAAAAAATCGTAACGACCCCTGTGACAGCGGCAAGCCCCGTTAGAGAAGCAGGCTCTAACGGGGCAAGAAATACAAAAGATGCTGTGGGAGGTAAAAACGCTTTACAAGTTGATCCCGTTAGGAAATCTAATGGGGTTGACAGGCGGCTAGAATATAGGTATAATGTTGATGTAGGCTACAACTACATATCTTAGGAGGGTAAGGTGGCTACTAGAATTACCGAAGAGCTAATCAGTGTCAGAGAGGCAGCGAGGGAATGTGAGCGAAATATGGAAACTGTTCGGAGATGGATTTGGGCAGGGAAATTACCTGCCGAAAAACTTGGCAACCAACTTTTTATCAAGAAGAGTGATTTCACTAGCTTCTGCCGGGAGACAGCCATCCGAGAATATGAAGCTAAACCCGATTTCCTTGAGCGGGCGATAGCCCTCCGCAACAAGATGAAAGATAGAGGTGTCAAACCAATTGACGCCGGTGAACTGATTCGTAAAATGCGTAAGGAGCGCATGAATGAACTCGAACAGCGTCTGCGTTGATTCTAGCTTGGCTTTGGCTTGGCTGTTGGTTGCGCAGCAAAACGACAACGCAGATGCTCTACGCCAAGAATGGTCGGAAAAGCGCGTTAAACTTTTAGGCCCACCTATGTTCCACGCCGAAGTTACATCTGTTCTGCGACAACAGGTCTTTTTTAAAAGAATCCTGCCCGAGGAAGGCAAAGAGGTTTTTTCCATTTATCAAGAAATACCCGTAAGAACCATTGATGAGCCTGCTATGTACCGTAAAGCCTGGGAACTGGCGAAAGAGTTCAATCTGCCCGTCTGCTACGACATGCAATACCTGGCTATAGCTGAACTCGAGGATTGTGAACTTTGGACTGCTGACAAAAAGCTTGCAAACTCCCTAAAGCGCAGAACAAAGCGTGTAAGGTGGGTAGGAGAGTATATAAAGGCGGATACTTGAAGATAGCTCGCAATGATCCCTGCGGCAGTGGCAAATATCAAAAAAATACAGCAAGAAAAAGGAGCATTTCTCAAATTGAGCAAAAAAACTTAGGAAAGTTAACTATGGGGAATAAAGCTATTTATACTACAAAAGAGGCCGCTGGTTATCTCGGAATAAGTCCGTCTACTATCTATCGCATGGAAAAACGGGGGCTGCTTTCTCCTACAAGAACCTCAAGAGGGCAAAGATGCTTCAGTCAAAAAACCCTAGAAGAGTGTTTGAGAAAAAGCCAAAATTTCGAGACTCTCCAGATAAGAGAAAAGCCCGCTCTCTATGAGGTTATCGCTAGGGCTGAACCCTACTTTCAAGAAGATTCAATATGTATTCACAATGCTGATATTTTAAAAACAGATTGTGTCAAAGAAGGAACAGTTGATTTGATTGTAACCTCTCCTCCGTATAATGTAGGTATCAATTACAATTCTCACGACGACAAAATGTCCTACAAAGATTATTTATCTTTTACAAGAGAGTGGCTTGCCAAATGTTATAGACTAATGAAGGATGATGGAAGATTTTGTCTAAATATCCCACTCGATAAGAACAAAGGTGGACAACAAAGTGTATGTGCTGACATCACAACAATTGCAAAACAAGCGGGATGGAAATATCATTCCACAATTATCTGGAATGAGCAAAATATTTCAAGGCGGACTGCATGGGGTTCATGGCTTTCTGCTTCAGCCCCTTATGTTATCGCTCCAGTGGAAGTTATTGTTATTCTTTACAAAGACCGATGGAAGAAGATTAGTGGTAGTAGAAAATCAGATATTACCAAAAAAGAATTCATGGATTGGACAAGCGGCGTTTGGGCTTTTATGGGTGAGAGTAAAAAAAGAGTTGGACATCCTACACCATTCCCTGTGGAATTGCCGAGACGATGTATAAAACTATTTAGTTTCATTGGCGACACCATTCTTGACCCTTTTTTGGGAAGCGGGTCTACTCTGATTGCTTGTGCTCTAACCAATAGAAAAGGAATAGGTGTTGAAATTGATAAAAATTACTGCAAATTAGCAAAGCAAAGACTTATAAGAGAAGCAGAAATCTATCAACTTAAATTTGAAC
>CAZVBB010000143.1:0-3247 GCA_964625285.1 uncultured bacterium
GCTGAAATTAACATCTCAAGTGCTTTTGCTTTAGGGATTAACCGTGGCAGGCGAGTTGTTCCACCATAGCCAGGTAATAATCCTAAATTTATCTCCGGCGTTCCTATAGTTGCCGTGTTCGCCATAATTCTAAAATGACAGGCAATAGCAAGTTCACAACCCCCACCTAATGCATGCCCATTCAGGCAGGCAATAACAGGCTTGGGGAATTTTTCTAATCTTGTGTATACATCCTGTCCTTTTTTAAGAAATGTCTCCACCTCACCACTTGCGAACATCTGCCCAAATTCAGTAATATCCGCTCCTGCACAAAAAATGCTTTTTTCCGGCTTGTCTTCTCTGTCTTTCCCGGTAATTATTACCACTCTCACTTCCTTGTCTTTTTCAATTTCATTAAGTATTGAATTTAACTCAGAAACTGTGGCGGAAGATATAGAGTTTGCCGGCGGTCTATTTAAAATAACAGTTAAGATATTACCCTCTTTTTCCAGAATAAAATTTTGGTAGCTCATTTTTCCTCTCATTCACCGTTAGCGCGCCTGCAGGGACTTGAACCCAGGACCCTCTGCTTAGAAGGCAGATGCTCTATCCAGCTGAGCTACAGGCGCGCGGCTATAGTTATTTTAATACCTTCGGAAGTTTCTTTTTTCTCTCTCTCTCGGTGGACGGGCTTCATCAATTTTCAGAGTACGCCCCTGAAAATCCTTACCATCCAATGCTTCTTTTGCTTTTTCTGCTCCTGAAGTGTCAGACATTTCCACAAAACCGAAGCCTCTACCTTCAACTATATTAACTTCTTTGACGTCACCATATTCGGAAAACAACTCTTCTAACTGCTCCCTATTTGTAGAGTATGGAAGATTTCCGACATAAAGTTTACTACCTTGCATTTCTTTTTCCTCCTATCCGAGCTCTACGATCTTATAGAGCCGGAAGCTTTTTCTCTATGCTCAATAACGTCTCTTTTAGAGATAGAAACAAGATATCGCAAGATAGCAACCCCTAGTCTATACTCGCGGGAACATTATTAATACAAGAGAACTTTTACTAAAAAAACCCATTTCCGAGAAACTTTACCTCATTAGAAAATTTTCTAATGAGGCTTAACCAAGCATTTCTATCACCTCCTTCTATGGTCTCTGGTATAACATTCATTATACCTAATTACACAGATTTTAGAAAAATTATACAGATATTGTCAATGAAGTTTTTAATCTGTGCAATCTGAAGCGTTGTAAAATTGGAAGAATTTTCCGCTTTAGGTCTTCCGTATCTATTTTCATATTTTATCACCTTGTCCGCCATTTTGTCTAACATAAAATAGCCGAATTAGTTCGTTTATACTCCCAAAACTGCACGACCCAAGTCTTTCAGACTTGTGTGCCCGGCGAAGTAATTCGTTTATGCTTAGTCGGGGTGGGCGGATTTGAACCGCCGACCTCACGGTCCCGAACCGTGCGCTCTAAACCGGACTGAGCTACACCCCGATGGAAATTATTGGGTTAATAAGTTGACAAGTTGACGAGTTGATAAGTTGAGCTCCTTGCAAAAGTCCCGAAAATGTCACCCCGAGCAAAGCGAGGGGTCTTATAACTCATTGATAGTAAAAGATTCCTCACCTCGTTCGGAATGACAAAAGGGGGAATTCTCATACTTTTGCAAGAGCCTCAGTTAATAGATTACAGCAGTGTGTTTGTTTAGATTATCCGTATTCTCCGACAAGTGGAACAAAGATGCAGCTACCTTTTTTTTCTTTTCTTATCTTCCCCCCTTTTTTTGTAAGAAGAATAAGTTCCTGGAAAAATCTGCCTCCCACAGGAACAATCATTCTTCCTCCTTCTCCGAGTTGTTCAACGAGGGATAGGGGAATATCCACTGCGCCAGCGGTAACAATAATTCTATCATAGGGAGAATGCTCACTCCATCCATTTGTGCCATCTCCAATCTTGAAGTGTATATTCCTGTAACCAAGTTCTTCTAATAGTTCCGCCGCATGCAGGCTTAATGCTTCAATTCTTTCTACACTGTAAACCACGCAGGCAAGTTCAGCCAGGATTGCTGCCTGATAACCCGACCCAGTTCCAATCTCCAGTACTTTTTCCGTTCCCTTAAGCTGGAGATGCTCTGTCATCAGAGCAACGATGTATGGCTGAGATATCGTCTGTCCCGCAGCAATGGGAAGCGGAGAATCGGCATAGGCGCTCGGCTCCAGCCCCTTTTCTACAAATCTGTGTCTCTCTACTTTTTTCATTGCCTTTAAAACTCGCTCATCTATTATCCCCCTTCCCTTGATCTGCAGGGCAACCATATCTCTTCTTTCTTTTTCAAAGTTCATCATATCCTTGTTTACATAATTTACTAATGAAAGAGTGGTGCGTTAAATCCAGGTAAAGAGGAGTGATTGAAATCATATTCTCCTCTATAGCCTGAAAGTCTGTACCTTCCTCTTGCTCCCAACTGGGCTCACTCCCAGCAATGCGATATTGAACTATTCCTGTTTTTTTATCCACCTCTTCTTCAATGGTATCATGATAGATTCTCTTTCCAAGTCGCGATATCTTTACACCTCTCGGCATCCCATTATTTGGGACATTAACATTGAGCAAGGTTTTTGGCGGTAATCCCTCTAGGCATATCTTGCTGGCAATTTTCGCTGCAAACTGAGCAGCAAAGGTAAAATTGTAGTTACTGCGCGTAGTAAGAGAGATAGCAAAGGCGGGAATCTTTGAGATGACGGCCTCTTTAGCTGCAGCAACGGTCCCAGAATAATTAACATCTTCCCCCAAGTTTGCTCCTTTGTTAATCCCGGAGACAACTAAATGTGGTCTTCTTGGAAGAAGTCGCTTTAATGCTAACATCACGCAATCTGTTGGTGTCCCATCAATAACAGCCATTGTATGAGAATTAATGTACTTGACTGAAATGGGAGAGAAAGCACTGAAAGAATGACTGGTAGCGCTTCTTTCCTTGTCTGGCGCTACGATAAATACTTCTCCTATATTCCGCAGTGCCTCTGCAAGTGCAGCCAGCCCTTCTGACTCTATTCCATCATCATTAGTAACAAGGATTATTTTTTCCACATAAGCCTCACAATTAGTCTGGCAAATCTCAAGGTATCCACAAGGGGATTGATTTTACTCACTCCACCAGCATGATAGATTGTTTTCACCGGGATAGATGAAATAGTATGTCCCTGGCGGCTTGCTTTAATTAAAATTTCTGATTCCAGGTCATACTTTGCTGTCTC
>CAZVBB010000144.1:0-3229 GCA_964625285.1 uncultured bacterium
TAAATATTCAGTGAAAGCCATCCAATTTTAGGCACATAGGCACTAAGGCACAGAGGCACAGAGTTTAATAGCAGAGCATTTTTCCTTGTGCCTTGTCTTTATTCTTTGTGCCTTTGCCACTTTGTGCCTTTCAGTCAACGGAGTTGACTGAGTATTTACTAAATTAAAGATCCCTGGCGGGGTTTACATTATCATGCCACCATCTACATTGATTACCTGACCCGTAATGTAGTCCGCATATTCCGAAGCGAGAAAGAGAGCTACCTTTGCTACATCATCTACGCTGCCCGCTCTGGCAAGAGGAATTTTCCCCAGCATTTTTTCTTTTAATGACTCGGATAACTCCTCAGTCATTGTTGTCTCAATAAATCCTGGAGCAATGGCGTTTACATTTATTCCCCGCGCTGACAATTCCCGGGCAAGGCTTTTGGTGAGCCCAATTAGTCCAGCTTTGGAAGCAGCATAATTCGTCTGCCCTTTATTTCCTGTCAAACCAACTATTGAGGCAATGTTGACAATTTTTCCGCTTCGCTTCTTAATCATTGTTTTCGCCACTTCCCGACAGCAATTGAATGCTCCCTTAAGATTAACATCTATTACCCGAGCCCAGTCCTCATCGGACATCGAATGAGAAAAGAGTCGCGAGTTATTCCAGCATTATTTATCAGAATATCAATTTTTTCAAATTTGTCAAGTGTGCGGACAACCATCGTCTCCACTTCTTTAGATGAAGATACATCAACCGAGAGGGCAAAAGCACTTTTTCCCATGCTTTGAATCTCGCTAGCAACAGCGCCAGCACCTGTTAGGTCAATATCAGCAATTACGACCATTGCTCCACACCGGGCAAAGCTGATGGAGATTGCCTTTCCAATCCCTTGGGCCGCTCCAGTAACAATAGCAACTTTATCTTTCAGTAACATATCTCATTCAGGTAAAATGGATAAGTGGTAGGTGGTTAGTGGTGAGTAGATAATTGATTGGAGGAAAAAATTTTCACTTCCCCTTTCCTACCTACTACTCACTACCTACTAATTTTCAATTTCATCTTTTTGTTTTCTTTTTCTTTTCCTTAATCTCAATTACTTTTTCTTCCCCATAATATCCGCAATGCGGGCAAACACAATGAGGAAGACGCAATTGCCCGCAGTGAGAACACTTGGAAAGCGTAGGTGGAGTTATTTTCCACTGAGTTGCTCTTCTATCTCTTCTTGCCCGTGAACATCTTCTTTTAGGTACAGCCATTTTTTAGCGCAGTCCTTTCATTTTTTTTTGAAGTTTTTTTCCAACCACAGGAGGAACAAATCTATCTATCTTTCCACCTAACTCAGCGAGTTCCTTAATGATATGTGAACTTAAGTAAGAATACGATTCACTGGTCATCATAAATATAGTCTCTAGATGAGGAGCAATCTGCTTGTTGGTAAGTGCCATTTGAAGCTCCACTTCAAAATCGGAGATCGCCCTTAGTCCCTTGATAATAATATTTACTCCTTTCTGCTGGACATAATCAGTAAGAAGGCAATCAAAGCTCTCAACGACAACACCTGGAATACTACTAGTAGACTCCTGCAACATCTCTAATCTCTCCTCCACAGAGAAAAGAGGCTTCTTTTGTGGATTATAGGCAACAGCGACGAATACCTTCTCAAAAATTCTAGATGCCCTTTTAATTACATCAATGTGCCCATAAGTAACGGGATCAAAAGTTCCAGGATAAACAACCATATGCCATTCTCCTCCTTTCCGTCTTGCATAAATAAAGTGTTATTAAAGTGCCGCCCTTGATTACAGGCCGGAACATGTTTCGTGACAGCCTGATCTTACATAAAAGGAAACAGCAGTATCTCCATAAACTGCCTTTCTCTTTATTTTTAGCTCTTCCACTGCCTCCGGTAGAACATTTTTCCGATAATGTTCAACTACGACCACTCCTCCATTACTCAGGGTGTTATTACGACTAATCTCTACCAGTGTTCTTGTGGCCAGGCCACTCCCATACGGAGGGTCCATAAATATAATATCAAATTTGTATCCTTTACGAGAGAATAGTTTTAGTGCTTTGTCTACTCCCAGCCGATAGATTGCTGATTGGTTGCCAAGGCTGAGATTAGCAATGTTTCTTTTAACTGCTCTGCAAGATAAATAATTATTATCAACAAATACTGCCTCTTTTGCTCCACGGCTCAGTGCCTCTATTCCCAGAGCACCCGTTCCAGCGAACAGGTCAAGAACCTTTGCTGAGAATACCTCTTTGCCAAGAATGTTAAAGAACGATTCCCTTGCCTTTCCCGCCGTGGGGCGTGTCCCAGGTGGAGAAAACAACTTTTTCCCTTTCGCCTCTCCAGATATAACTCTCAAGCTATCCCCTTGGACAAAATTGCGCCAAAGGCGCTCATCGCTTGTTCAAAAGGAACGAAATTAGAACGATGATCCAAAAATCAAATTGCAAATTTTAAATTGCAAATTTTAAATTACTGCTTTATGCTTCCTTCTTGTGTCAGAATAACTACTTATAATTAAAGGATTGCGGACCTGTCAACAAATAAAATCAAATTCCAAGTTTGCAAAACTTTTTCACTAACACCTAAGACCTAAAACCTAACACCTAAAACCTAAAATCTAACACCCATTTTTTTCAAATAAATCATTAAGATGGAGATTGCTGCCGGGGTTACCCCTGAGATGCGCGATGCCTGTCCGAGGGTAAGCGGTCTAATACGAGATAACTTCTCCCGCACCTCACGAGAGAGAGCAACAATTTCAGCGAAAGGGAAAGACTCCGGGATTCTTATTCCTTCCACTTTCTTAAATTTTTCAATCTCAGCGGCTTGTTTTTTAATGTAGTTCCTATATTTAATCTCAACTTCAACCTGCTTAATCACCAAAGAGGGAACGCTTCTTATATCTACCCCGAGCTCATCTAAAAGTTGACAGGAGACTCCAGGCCGGCATAGCAATTTCGCCGCTGTTACCACATTTTTAAGTGGGGAATTTCCCGATGCCACAATTTTCTTATTTACTACCGCCGTAGGCATAATCTTTGTTTTTTCTAATCTCTTTATCTCCTGCGCAACTCTTTTCTCTTTTATTTCTGTCTTTTGATGTTCTTTACTACTAAGTAAACCCAGTTGATAGCCTATCTTTCGTAATCTCAGGTCAGCATTGTCTTCTCTCAAAATAAGCCGATACTCAGCCCGAGAAGTGAACATGCGATAAGGTTCATTAG
>CAZVBB010000145.1:0-3185 GCA_964625285.1 uncultured bacterium
GGGATTCAACAATATGGAACCATTGTTTAAATGTAAGTCGGATTACTTTACCAGACATAGACTTGGTAACTTCTATTGTATCACTTTTTTGCATTTAACATTTACCTCATCTCTAAATCGCCCGGCAAACTTACGAGGTAGGTCTTGTTTCTTAAAAATGGGGTCAACTCTATTTTTCTTCCTTCCTTGAAACATAGGAAACATAGGGACACTTCCCATATTATTTATTATCCTTCTTCTTTGGACGTCCGCCCTTTTTTGGAAACAATCAGGGACGGGTTCATATTTTGAGCTTTCTCCAGCCTTCCCGATCTTACAAAGGTCATCCTGAACAACCTTCCAAACAATTTTTCATGAAGAGGACTTAATCCCCTCTTGTCTAAAAGCTTCGCTCATTCATGCTTTTCTCAATGACTTTTTTCGACTTCTTTGATAAACTTCTCATGGGTATACCCCGCACATCTAATATGTGCGAAGGTATATTTCTCCTTTCTCTTTTAGAGATTGTTTTGCCAATGAAAATTATACCCTTTTTTGAATTTGCATAATTCATGTTACACTATCCTTTTATTTCCGCATCAAGTTTAGTATGAAAATTGTGCCAGACTTAAAATTTTCAATGTTTTTAAGTAGAAAGAACCATTGATTATTTTCACTCTTTTTCTCTCTCTAAAATTTTGACCAGGAGTTTGGAGATAAGAAGTTTCGTATTAACAAATGCGTTAACTGCCTGCCAGCGAAAATTAAGGTAACGGCGAGCAAGTCGGTTTCTTTGTATGGCTAACTTAGCCAGATTTTCCTGTTCCTCTTTAGAAAAACCAAATTTCCTGGCGCATTCACTTAAGACCTGCGTATAATTCTCTACCGGAATACTTTCCTGAGTAAGAATAGTCCCGCATATTTCAATAAGAGTAGTAAGAATATTTTCGACTGTGCGGTCGATCAATTTTTGTAGTTTTTTGTCCTTTTGGTAATCCTGCCAGGTTTTAGAAGCATAATCCTGTTCAAATTCTTTTAATTCTATAGCAATAAATTGTAACGACTCGGTGATTCTTCCTTTTGCATACTTAAATTCAGGCATTGGTTATCTCCTTTACCTCGTTAGAGAATTTCTCTCACTGTGTGAATTATTTTTCTTGCTATTTCCTTTTGCCAGCTAACACCATAAATCTGAAAGTCTTCCATTTGATGAATTGCTTCTAATTTGAAACTTAAGAATTCATCATAGTTTCTTATAAATATTGGTATACTTAAAACTATGGCATTGTAATAAAGCATCGGCTGCTTAAATTCTCGGCTAAGAGAGATGATATTAACTTCTTTGTTCAACTCTTGGGTTAACTTGTAGGTTATTTCGGTAAGCAAAGAAAACATTTTATCCGAATTATCTGTTTCTGGAGAAAAAAGTATGGCTAAGTCAATATCGGAATCCTTATGTGGCTGACCAGATGCCCAGGAACCGTAAAGAAAAACCATTTCAATGCGGTATTGAGTTACCCTTTGTCTGAAAAAGTCACTTAATCTTAAACTAATTAAAGTGGCATTGGGATCAGGTTTTAACATTTGATTAATTATCCCTTTATTCTTATCCATAGACTGAAATTATCTGAAAACATAGGGACACTTCCCATATTATTTATTATCCTTCTTCTTTGGGCATCCCTTAGATTCAAGTTGTTAATGCAACAGTTTACTAAAGACTTCATGCGAAGTTAAAAATTTTAAAGTTTTCCGCGGTCGGTCATTTAACATATCTTGTGTTTGTTTAATAGTTTTTAATGTTACTTTTGAAAAATCTGTACCTTTGGGGAAAAATTGGCGAATCAAGTTATTTGTATTTTCATTAGTGCCACGTTCCCAGGGCGAGTGCGGATGCGCAAAATAGACTTGAATCCGCGTGCTCTTTGTAAAAAGTTTGTGTTCGGCCATCTTCTGACCATGGTCATACGTCAAAGAACGTTTTAATGCTTCCGGGAGATGTCTAAACTCTTGAGCGAATGCTTTACATACTGCTATGGCATCTTTATCTTTGAGCTTCACCAAAAAGGTCATACGCGTGGTTCGTTCAACCAAAGTACCTAAAGCAGACTCATTGTTATGTCCCATGAGGAGGTCGCCTTCCCAATGGCCGGGAACACTACGATCAGCAATTTCGGCAGGGCACTCCTCAATGCTTATGTAGTCTTGAATAGGACCACAATTTCGACGGGATTTGCCACTGCGCAAACAGCGGTTTATATGTCTGCGCCGTAAGTATTTGATTAATTCTTTGCGCAATGCCCCGCGTGGCTGAACATATAAATATGAATAAATACTTTCATGAGAAATATGCATAGTCGTGTCCATAGGATAAACTATTTTCAACCTTTTGGCAATCTGTTCCGGTGACCAGAGTAGATCAAGGTGTCTTAAGACAAATTGTTTTAATGGCTCATGAGTATCCAGTTTACGTTTTTTACGGGTAGCATGCGCTAATTTATCAGTATGGCGCTGGGCTTGAACAACACTATACTCTTGCCTGTATTTAGTATTACGATTAATTTCGTGGCAAACAGTGCTAGGTGATCGTGCAAGTGGGGAAACATAGGGAAACATAGGAAACATAGGGAAACAGGGACACTTCCCATATTATTTATCCTGCTTATGTAGTTGACACCACCAAAAACAATGCTTTTCCGACGATAATACCTCTGTTTTGGCTCTGTTCCGTCGGTGCTCCGACGAAAGCAGGTGGTGTCAACTACATAAGCAGGTTATTTATTATCCTTCTTCTTTGGGCGTCCGCCCTTCTTTGGAAAAAGGGGGACAGCGAACTATTTAATCTCATTCTCTCGCAAACGCATACGGGGTCAAAACGCATACGGGGTCAGGTCTTGTTTCTTGACGTGGTTTCCGCATACGGAGTCAGGTCTTGAATCGTGAATTTTTACCCTTATTCCCTTTTTTCTCATACATCCTCTTTAAGGACTTATTTACTGTGGAGTAATGTATTCCTAAGGAGCTTAGGCCTTGTGGCAAACCTTTCAATCTTTGGTATCTCTCCTAATATTATCTTACCTTTTAAATTCTTCCAAGGCGTTTCTTCTTTTAGCTAATCATTTTCTGACCCCATTTTAATTTTCTATGTCCAATGTCCACTGTCCCATTCCAGCAACATTTTGCTCTTGACGATCTCCAAAAGCTAT
>CAZVBB010000146.1:0-3170 GCA_964625285.1 uncultured bacterium
TGGCGTTTTAACTGGCGCTGAGTATGGGGATATAGTCAAAGAGCTAAAGATACATACTAATGAGGAACTTCAGCATGCCATCATCCTTGCTGAGCAGATAGACTACCTTAATGGTTTTTCTACCGTTAATGTCCCGCCGGCGGCTATCTCGGAGGACAACCGGGAAATGCTCCAGCAGGTCCTGGCGGGTGAGGAAGACGCCATTGCCCGATATAAGCAACGTATTGTGCAGACTGAGGAACTGATGGAGCTGGCTCTAGGTCAGAAGCTAAGGGAAATCCTTAGTATTGAGCAGGAGCATGCCATAAACCTCAGAAATGCGCTCGGCAAGTAAATAGCCAAATAAATAAACGAGAGGAGGTTTAAAAAAACAGTATATCTTTGCCCGCTATGTGGTTGCAGTATCGACTCATGTAAATAGGCTATGGGCATTTAGGGAGGTGATCATGCGTGATCATGCAAAGCTCAGAGCATTTTGACTGGGGGACGAAATAGTGGTCACTGGCGTTAGGAGCGTTGCAAGGAAATAGCATAGAAACAAAAAAGGAGATAACGATGAAAGTAAAAATAGTCTTTTATAGCATGTATGGTCATATCTATAGGATGGCTGAGGCGGTGGCTGAAGGAGCTCGTGAGGTTGAAGGAGCTGAAGTAGAACTGCTTCAAGTTCAGGAACTAATTCCTGATGAGGTGTTAGAAAAGTCAGGGGCGAAGAAAGCACGTCAAGCCTTTGCTCGTGTTCCCATTGCCAAGCCCGGTGATTTAGCTAATGCTGATGCTATCATCTTTGGCACACCAACTCGCTTCGGAAATATGTGTGCCCAGATGCGCAACTTCCTTGACCAGACGGGGGGATTATGGGCACAAAATGTTCTTGTCGGTAAGGTGGGCAGTGTCTTCACCTCCAGCGCCACACAGCACGGCGGACAGGAGACAACTATCACCAGCTTTCATACGACACTGCTTCATCACGGGATGGTCATCGTGGGATTGCCCTACTCCGAGACCCGCCAGCTTACAACGGGGGAAATAAGTGGCGGCAGCCCCTATGGTGCCAGCACAATTGCTGCCGGCGATGGCAGTCGCATGCCTAGTGAAAACGAACTGGCTATGGCTAAGTTCCAGGGTCGTCATGTTGCTACTATTGCCCGAAAGTTGGCAGGAAAATAAGAAGCTACTTTGCCCAGATGCAGTGAAGTTGTGCAACCAGCTTACCTATCCCATTTGGTCTATACTATTACTGCCGCTTGCTATTGAGAAGTAAAATAAATATTCAGTGAAAGCCATCCAATTTTAGGCACTAAGGCACAGAGGCACAGAGGCACAGAGTTTAATAGCAGAGCATTTTTCCTTGTGCCTTGTCTTTATTCTTTGTGCCTTTGCCACTTTGTGCCTTTTAGTCAACGGAGTTGACTGAGTATTTACGAAATAAAGCATTCCACAATGGGGTGAGGTGACCTATAGATAGCTAAGAAATTCAAGTTGGCTTCTTAAAGTGGAATCCCAGCCACAAGATGAGAGAGAGAAAAGCCACGGTCATAATTGATGTTGGAATAGTAGCTCTCTCACTGAAGAAGGTAAGCAAAATTCCAATTGCCAGGCCAAAGTTCTTCGTTGCGCCCACCAGTATTAAGCTGATGATGGTCTCTTGTCTGACGTGGAAAGCCTTAGAAATTAATTCAATTGCGTAGCTTAGGCCAAAGTTGGCCACAATGGCTATTATGGCGAGCTTGAGCAAAATATCAAACTCCCCGAAGAAAGCCTGGCGGTTTAACCCAATGATGGTAAAAAACACTATGGAAAAACCCCAGTTCACGATTGTACCCCGCCACTTCTCGATACGCTTGCTCAGGCCGGTAAAAAGTAATATTCGGGAAACGACTATAGGAATTAATATTAACTCGCCAAGAAGAATAAGCAGTTCAACCGGTTTTAAGGAACCAGCTCCGAGGAAGACAATCATTATAGCTGGCGTTACTACTAGCGCGGCGAGGTACGCGACCAGTAGGGAGGCCAGTGAAAGGAGGGTGTTTCCACCCAGTACGTAGGTCCAGGGTACTGCTGCGATCGCGGGTGGTACTGCTACAAACACAACCAGTCCTGTCCATAATTCGCTGTCATCTATCAGCCACTTTCCCATGAGCAAAATTATGCCTACTGTAACAACATAGTTAATCAGCAGGGCAATAAGTATCTGGCCTGGCATGGTTTTAATAGCGGCAAATTCACGAGAAGTTATGGTGGTGATGGACACGGTCATAATCAATATTAGTACCGGTAGTACCGCCGGCCGGGTTAAAGCAGCTCCCTTCTCACCGACAGCAAGACCAATTACGATGGAAAGAACAAATATGAAATTACGGTTTCTGAATAACTTACTGACAATCATTAATTTCCTGCATCACTTACGCTTCACCACGCAAGAGCTTCGTTATGGTCCCGCTATTTAGTTTGTTGGTTTGATTACTGTTGTCAATCTCTTGAGCGGCATTTGTCAACGGGCCATGAGTGCAGACCAGATTTATAAATCCCTTTTGCTCATGTTCTTACCCTTTATACATAATACCTTAAAAGGAGAGACGAGTAAATCTTTTCCGCTATTCTGCAGCTATAATAACCAAGCACAAAACTAGGACTATCTTTGCACTTTAGAAAGAGCACCAAACTTGCGGGCACGAGTCACTTTGTGGACAGTGGTGTAACTAATTAGAACGAGTACAGAATACCTTGATTCCGTGGTGAGTCTGCCGAAGCACCTTCATTTCTCCCTTTATAAGGCGTCACAAAAGTGCTGCCCTATCCCTTTAAGTCAGGAGATAGCCTAATTTTTGTATAGATTTTTATATGAGGCAATGATATGATTTCATATGGATTTTTAATGAGGCAATTCGTCCTTAGATGTCGACTGAGCATGCAAACCAGACAACCTTGAACGGTGAACCTGATAAACTGAGGAGTCATTATGGAAGGTCATAAATGAAGAAGATACTGCTCTCGCACGGCAGCGGGGGGAAGATGAGCCATGACCTTGTAGCGAAGAGATTCCTTCCCGCCTTCGCCAATCCATACCTCGCCAAACTCGACGATGCCGCGATCTTTAATTCTCAGGGGCGTCTAGCGTTCACCACCGATAGCTATGTGGTAACCCCGATCTTCTTCCCCGGCGGCGA
>CAZVBB010000147.1:0-3129 GCA_964625285.1 uncultured bacterium
TTCATTTACATCTATAGATAATTCTTCCACGCGAAAGATCATAAGGAGATATCTCCATTTTTACTTTATCTCCGAGTAAAATTTTTATATAATGTTTCCTCATTTTGCCACAGATATGTGCCAGAACTCTGTGGCCATTCTCCATTTCTACCCAAAACATCGCATTTGGTAATGATTCCTTTATCACTCCTTCAACCTCTATTGGCTCTTCCTTTACTATGTTACCTTCTGTATTCTTAGCTCTCACTTTCTTTCTAAGTTTGCTTTTCTTATACGCCATGCCTAATTTCCTGTCTTTGTCAATATTTCTGCTCCATTTCTGGTAATAAGAACTGTGTGTTCAAAATGACAGGAAGGTTTTCCATCTCTGGTAACAATTGTCCAGTTGTCCGGCTTTACTACCACCTCCCAACTTCCAGCATTTACCATTGGCTCAATTGCTAATACCATACCCTCTTTCAGTCTTGGGCCACGATGCGGCAAGCCGAAGTTTGGTACCTGTGGCGGCTCATGTAGTTGTGAACCAATTCCATGGCCCACAAGGTCCCTGACCACAGAAAACCCATTTTTTTCAGATTCATTCTGAATGGCGTAAGAAATGTCAGAGAGATAGCCGCCTGCAACTGCCTTTCCAATTCCAGCATAAAGAGCTTTTTTTGTAGTTTTAAGAAGTTTTTCTTTTTCCATCTCAATGGAGCCAACTGGACAGGTAACTGCTATATCTCCATAGAAACCTGCCTTTTTTACTCCTACATCTATGCTAACGATATCTCCTTCTTCCAATCTTCTTGATCCGGGAATTCCATGGACAACCTCATCATTAACTGATAAGCAAATACTTCCGGGAAAGCCATGGTAACCCTTAAATGCTGATACAGCTTTTCTCTCCTGAATAAGAGATACCGCCAGCATCTCAAGTTCACCTGTAGAGACACCCACCCTAACAGCCATCTCCAGTCTCTCGCTGACTTCAGCAGCAATACGACTTGCCTCCCTGATCAAATCTATCTCCTTCTCGGAGTATCTTTCAATTTTCATTCTGACTTCTGGCTCCTCTAATTCTACCTCCTGACTCCTAACTGGTGGCTGGTGCACTGGTGCACTGGTGCACTGGACTTATCCTTAGTAATAAGAGCTAAAATGCTTTCTAATATCTTCTCTGGCTTTTCATTAGAATTAACTGACTTTAGGAGAGCTTTTTTCTTATAAAACCTTAGCAATGGCCCCGCTTCTTTCTCATACAAGAGAAGCCTCCTCTCTACTACACTTTCCTGGTCATCTTCTCTCGTAATAATTTGACTGCCACAACGATCGCATATTCCCTCTTTCCTCGGTGGCATGTTCTCTACATGGTAGAGCGCTTCGCAGGAAGGACAGACTCGCCTCCCCGAGAGACGACTGATAACAACTTTTCGCGGAACAGATAGATTAATTGCAGTACTAGGGGCAATCCCCATGGCTTCCTCCATATTGGAAAGCGCCCTTGCCTGACTGAGCGTACGCGGAAATCCATCAAGGATAAAACCCCTCTCACAGTCAGTAGCAGATAGCCGCTCCTTAATGAGAGAGATCATTATTTCATCGGACACAAGTCCTCCACTCTCCACGCAAGCCTTTGCACTTCGCCCCAATGGCGTCTCCTCATTAATCGCCTGGCGCAATATATCCCCCGTAGAAATACGAGGCAGGGAGAGTGTCTGCGAAAGAAGTTTTGCGATTACTCCCTTTCCAGCCCCCGGCGAGCCAAGAAGAATTAATCTCATCTTCTTCCCTTTATTCTTCCCTTTTTCATAAACCCTTCATAGTGCCGCATAAGTAGCTGCGATTCTACACGCTTTACTGTATCCAGAACTACTCCTACAATAATAATCATTCCTGCTCCACCAGCAAAGCTGGCAACAAGATAAGGAACTCCCAACTGGCCGCTGACTATCATTGGCATTATTGCAATGAAGGCAAGAAAGACTGCTCCTACAAGAGTAATCCGATTCATTATATAATAGAAGTAGTCTGAGGTTGTTTTGCCTGGTCTGACTCCAGGAACAAAACTCCCGTGCTTTTTCATATTGTCTGCTAACTCCACTGGATTAAATATTATTGCTGTATAGAAATAACAGAAAAAGATAATCAACGCTGGGAACAATATCCAGTAGGCTATTGTACCTGGATCGAGAGCTGCCCCAATAGCCCTTATTACCTCTGCGTCTGAGAACTGAGCAATTGTAGCCGGAAACATAATGAGCATTGAAGCAAAAATAATTGGAATCATCCCTGCTAGGTTAAGTCGCAGGGGAATGTAGCTTGTCTGTGAGGAGTAAACTCGACGACCAACTACTCTCTTCGCATGTTGAAGAGGGATACGGCGCTGTGCCTGGACAAGCAAAACTACCCCTGCTGCCCCAACTATGACAAAAACAGGAAGTATCAAAGCTAGGAACATCCGTCCTGTCTCAATGATAAAAAGATGCCCACGGATAACGGTCATCGGAATAGCCGAGATAATACCTACCGCAATAATAAGCGATATTCCCTCTCCAACGCCCCGTTCTGTTATCTGCTCTCCCAGCCACATAAGAAAGATTGTCCCCGCAGTCAGTGTAACTATTGCTACCAATCTAAATCCCCAGCCAGGGTCAAGCACAAACCCTCCTCTTTCCAAGAAGGTTGCCATCATTAATGCCTGAAACATGCAAACTGGGACCGTTCCAAGACGCGTGTACTGGTTTATTTTTCTTCTTCCTGCTTCCCCTTCCTTGGCAAGCTTCTCAAGAGATGGTATGACTGCAGTCAAAAGTTGCATTATAATAGAGACTGTGATAAACGGCATTATACCCAGGCCAAAGACTGCCCCACCACTCATTGCCCCGCCGGCAAAAAGATCTGCCAGACCAAAAATTGTTCCTTCTGCCTCGCGAAAGAACTCTCCCAGAGCAGCAATATTAATCCCCGGGGTTGGAATATGAACTCCGATGCGAAATACAATAAGAATAGCTGCAGTAAAAATTAATCTCTTTCTCAGATCTGGAATACGCCAGACATTCCTGAGTGCACCAAGCCTAAACATACAAGCTATCCCCTTCGGGTATACCTTCCCTAAGGGGCTCCGCCCCTCGGGCGTCCGCCTGAGGC
>CAZVBB010000148.1:0-3127 GCA_964625285.1 uncultured bacterium
AATCTTGCTATTGCCTCAGTGCCTTTGGCGAAGGGACTCATCTCAAATACTCCTACGGGACCATTCCACAGCACGGTCTTTGCCCCCTTAAGCACCTCACAGAATCTCGTGATTGATCTACTTCCAATGTCCATTGCCATCCAGTCATCCGGAATGTTACCGGCTTCTGTATTTCTGGTCTCTGCATCCCGAGAAAATCTATTTGCAATAACAAGGTCAGTCGGCAAGAGAAGAGCGCTTCCAATGTTTTTCAGAAGGGTAACGGCAATATCCAGCTTCTCCATCTCCACTTTAGAGCTCCCCATTTCTTTTCCCTGTGCCTTTAAAAAGGTTGAAGCCATAGCTCCTCCAATGATGAGGCTATCCAGCTTTTTTGCTATATTTTCAATCACTCCGATCTTATCTGCTATCTTTGCTCCTCCAAGGATGACTACAAATGGGTGAGCTGGCTCATGAAGTAACTTCTCCAGATATAGAATTTCTTTTTCCATTAGGAGTCCCGCAACAGAGGGAAGAAATTTAGCTACTCCTGTGGTGGAGGCGTGAGCGCGATGTGCTGCGCTAAAAGCATCATTGACGAATATCTCGCCGTAGTGAGAGAGCTCGCGGGCAAAATCGCTATTGTTTTCTTCTTCCTCAGGATGAAAGCGGAGGTTTTCCAGTAAGAGAATTTCCCCTTCTTTGAGGTTGGCGAAAGCTTTCTTTGCTGCATCTCCAATGCAATCATCTGTCTTTTTAACCTCTTTTCCCATTAGCTCTGCCAGCCGTTTTGCAGTCGGGGTAAGGCGCATTTTTTCAACCACTTTTCCATCGGGTCTTCCAAGATGACTCATAAGGATAATCTTACTTCCTCTTTCAAGACAGTAATTGATCGTTGGCAGGGATGCCCTTATTCTACTGTCATCACTAACCTTCAGGTCTTCGTCGAGAGGGACATTGAAGTCCACCCTTATGAGAAGGCGCTTGTTCTTAATATCTATGTCTTTTATTGTTTTTTTCATAGTGATCCGCGGGTGGCTATGTGCTTCAAGAGATCTATTACCCGACATGAATACCCCCATTCATTGTCATACCAGGCAAGAACCTTTACCATCCTATTTTCTACTACCCTCGTAAAATCGGCATCAACAATGGCTGAATGTGAGTTGCCATTAAAGTCTGTTGAGACGAGTGGAAGTTCGCAGTATTCTATGTATTTGTTTAGTTCTCCCTCGGCTGCCTTTTTCAGGGCACCGTTAACTATTTCTACGGTTACATCTTTCTCTACTTCTGCCACTAAGTCAACGAGGGAAACATTTGGAGTGGGGACACGGATTGCCAATCCATCCATTTTTCCTTTCAATTTCGGCAGAATCTTAAAAATAGCAGTGGCAGCTCCAGTAGTAGTAGGAATCATAGAAAGAGCCGCTGCTCTGGCTCTTCTCAGGTCTTCATGTGGAAAGTCAAGGATTACCTGATCGTTAGTATAGGAGTGAATAGTGGTCATCAACCCTCTTTTTATGCCGAAGTTGTCCATTATTACTTTGGTAATGGGAGCAAGACAGTTGGTGGTGCAAGAAGCGCAGGAGATTATATGGTGCTTTTTCGGGTCGTAATCATTCTCGTTAATTCCTACTATGATGGTAATGTCATCTCCACTGGCTGGAGCAGTAATGAGCACTTTTTTGGCTCCTGCAGAAAGATGTCTAGATGCTCCTTTCTTGTCTCTGAATATCCCTGTTGCCTCTATTACTATATTAACCCCCAGATCCTTCCATGGAAGAGCAGAAGGGTCCTTCTGCGATAGAACCTGAGTTTTTTTTCCATTGACAGCGAGACAGTTTTCTTTAGTTTCTACTTTTGCCTTTAACTCCCCGAGAATAGAATCATACTTTAGAAGATGCCCAAGCGTCTCTGTATCCGTCAAGTCATTAATTGCTACAAATTCGATATCTCGCTCGTTCATCCCAGCTCGATAGATATTGCGTCCAATCCTCCCGAATCCATTAATAGCCACTCTAACAGCCATTCTTAACCTCCTAATTACGGTGCACCAGAGCACCAGTCCCCAGAGATAGGCGGAACATTCTTGTCCCGCTCTTTAAAATTACAAGCACCAAACCACAAATTACAAACAATATACAATTACAAATGAGATCCTTCGCTTCGCTCAGGACGACTGCAGAGCAGTCAGTTTTGGTATTTGGTCATTGGAATTTGTTTGTGATTTGACACAAAGTGTCTCACTTAATTTAAGGTTATAGAGATTTATAGCCGTGATGGGAATTTGTATATTGTGATTTTAACATTGCGTTTTGCCCTCTGCCCCCATGCCTTTCTACTTTCAGCCTATCTGCCTGAATAATTATAGGTATAATAAGGCAGATTTGCTTATTTGGCAAAGGATTTTTGCTTTATGAGAGGAAAATATATTTTCAAAATATGAGGAGAGGTGCTCTGGAGATTATGATTGTCAGCAGAATTAGGAAGGATTATGTCAAGCTAAATTGAATATGTCAAATGTGAAGATCTGCCCCTTTTCTCTCTTTATTTAGCTAGAGCCCTTGCTCTTTATATTGCTTAGTTAATTCAGCATAGATTTTAGGTCCTTCTTCTACCCACCATAATTGCTGTGGTGAAACCTCTCCCTTAATCTCCCCCGGAACACCAGCCACAAATGACCTGTCTGGGATTTTCATCCCTTGCTTAACCAAGCAATTTGCTCCAATTATACAGAAACTACCAATTTCAGCATCATGGAGGATAGTGGAGTTCATACCGATAAGAACATTATTTCCGATTCTACGGCAATTAATGACCGCACCGTGACCAATATGCACTTTATCTCCGATGGTAACATCCCCCGACGGCGGCAACCCTGAATGAATAACACAGTTATCTTCGATGGAGGTGTTGTTGCCTATTTTTATGTTGCCAGAGTCGCCCCTGATTACTGCCCCTGGCCACACGCTGGAGTTTTCACCAATTTCAACATCACCAATAACATAAGCTGCTTCACTGACAAAGGCTGATTCAGCTATCTTTGGTGTCTTGCCATTAAAGCTCCTAATCATTTTTTACCTCCTATCTACTTTGCCACATTACCAGTCCATCCAGCAGCTTCGGGTAAAAATATGTTGCTTTTCCC
>CAZVBB010000149.1:0-3101 GCA_964625285.1 uncultured bacterium
AGGGCAAGTAAAAAACCTTCATCTGCCTCTCCTCCCTGCTCATAGAGTCTTTCCCTCTGTTCAATCGGATCAGCAAGCTCTGAATAAGCATTCGCTATCTCAATGCCGCCAGCAAAAAGTTCAAATCTTTCGCCTACATCTGGATTGTCTTGCTTTTTTTTCGCTAAAGGACAGAGAAATGTTGGATAGTCAATAATAAAAGTAGGAGAATTACTCGTGAGAGATTTTTCTAACAGTCTAACGATACCGCTGCGGGTTATATTTTTACCGGGAATTTTTACTTTTGCGGCGCGAAGTTTTTGAGTAAGGCTTTTCAAGTCTTCGGTTTTAATATCAATATCGTACAGTTTGCGTAGAGCCTCATTGAAAGTAATTCTTTGCCACGGGGGAGACAGGTCAATTTCCATCCCTTGATAAGTTATTTGCCGTTTGCCTAAAATAGTATCCGCCAGATTAAGGATAAGTTTTTCACAAAATTCCATCATGTATTCATAGTCAGCATAAGCCTCATAAAGCTCCAGCATAGTAAACTCAGGGCTATGGCGTGTAGAAAGCCCCTCATTACGGAAGGACCTGTTCAGGTCATAGACTTTTTCCTGCCCACCGACAAGGAGTTGCTTAAGATATAATTCAGGAGCAATCCGAAGGAAAAGATCCATCTTTAATGCATCCTGGTGGGTGCGAAAGGGCTTTCCTGCCGCACCCCCAGGGATTGCCTGAAGCATAGGAGTTTCAACTTCAGTGAAGCCCTGTTCATCAAGCCATCGTCTCAATTCTTTGGTCAGTGAGGAGCGAAGAGCGAATACTTCTCTCGAGTTGGCATTGGCAATAAGGTCGAGATAGCGCTGTCGATACTTTATCTCTATATCTTTCAGCCCGTGCCATTTTGCAGGAAGTGGTCGCATTGTTTTGGTGAGCAGCGTCCAATTACTTGCTTTTACGGAAAGCTCTCCCGTGCGGGTGCGAAAAACTTCCCCGGTAATTCCAATAAAATCTCCGATGTCAATTCCTTCTTGAAATATATTATATTTTTCTTCTCCTAAAAGATCGCAGTTAAAGTAAATCTGAATTGTGGCGCCTCCATCCCACAAATCAAAAAAGGTTGACTTGCCATGCTTGCGAATAGTAATGAGGCGCCCGGCAATAATTACCTCACCTTTTATTTCTTCATTCAAGTCAGCGATAGAATGAGTGCGCACAAATCTACCCCCATAAGGAGAGATGCCGCTTGTCTTAATTTTTTCAAGCTTTTGGAGGCGCTCTTCTGGTATTTCTTCTATTTTTCTCTTCTTATCCATGCTTCAATCAGGCGATCGATATCGCCGTCCATAACAGCACTGACGTTGCCTATTTCCAAGTTTGTGCGATGGTCTTTGACCATTGAATAAGGATGAAAGACATAAGAACGTATTTGACTGCCCCAGGCAATCTCCCCCTTCTTTCCTTTTTCTTTTAATATCTCTTCTTCTTTTTTCTTTCTATAATGCTCGTGAAGGCGCGCTTTAAGGACTTTAAGAGCAGTTTCCTTGTTTTGATGTTGAGACCTCTCATTCTGACACTGTGCAACGATTTTTGTGGGAATGTGAGTAATTCGCACTGCTGAATCAGTAACGTTCACATGTTGTCCGCCGGCGCCTGACGCGCGGTAGGTGTCAATTTTCAAATCTGATGGGAGAATTTCTATCTCCTCATCTTTTACTTCAGGGACAACATCAACTGAAGAAAAAGAGGTATGACGACGCTTAGCAGCGTCAAACGGGGAAATTCTAACAAGCCGATGGACACCATTCTCGGCTTTAAGATATCCGTGAGCATGGTCTCCTTTTATTAGAGCCGTAATGCTCTTTATCCCGGCTTCTTCTCCATGAAGCAAGTCAATGATATCTACTTTATAGCCTTTCCTTTCTGCCCAGCGAAGATACATGCGGAGAAGCATTTCTGCCCAATCGCAGGACTCAGTGCCTCCAGCACCGGCATGAATAGAGAGAAAAGCATTACAGTAATCATTTTCTCCATCCATCAAAAAAGTGAATTCCAACGCTTTTAGGCGCTCATTCAGTTCTTTATATCCTTCAGCGACTTCACTTATAAGACTTTCTTCCTTTTCTTCCATCGCTAATTGGAACAATTCCGATAGTTCGCTTTCTTTCTTTTCCAGTTCCTGCCAGGGAGTAACCTCTGCTTTAAGACGGTTCAATTGTCTGATAATTTCTCTCGCTTCCCGCGGTTTATCCCAGAAAGAAACCTCCTCCATTTTCTTCTCAAGATTTTCTATTTCTCTTTCCTTATTGGCAAAGTCAAAGATGCCTCCGCATATGTTTTAGCTTCTCCTGAATGTCAATTAATTCTTTAGGTAATTCATTAAACATATTCTTTCCTCATCATTGACAGCCGTGCACCAGTCACCAGAGCACCAGTTTACAAGTTGACAAGTTGACAAGTTAACAAGTTAACAAGTTCAGCAAATTGTAAATTGCAAATTGTGCCAAAGGCACTCATCGCCTGCTCGAAAGGAACGAGATTAAAACGATGATGCAAATTGCAAATTGTTTAGGAAAGGAAAATTACCAATTACCAATCACCAAGTTAACAAGTTAATAAGTGTCCTCTACTCTCTACTCTCTACTCTCTACTCTCTACTCTCTACTCTCTACTCTCTACTCTATGCTCTCTGCCTTCACTTGACCCCTTAAATCCTTTTTTCATTCTCTCTCAATCTTTTGTGAGTTAGAATTTCGGTTTCAATCCAGCTTGTCTGCATAATTCATTTGCTGTTATTCTATCAAGGACACGATGCCTTTTGATTGGTATTGTCTTTACATTGTTAGTGTAGATGGAATGTTTTTTACCTTCACGCAATAGATAAAACTCGTTTTCCTTGAAATACTTTATCAAATCATAACGCTTTACTGACATCCTAAATCTCGATTGGCACTTGTTCCAAAAGAGCTCCGCCTATAGGAATCTCTTTATCTTGTTGCCGATAGGCTACTATCATTTCATGTAAAGCATCCTTAAGCATCTCCCTGCACTCCTCTATGGTCTCCCCCTCTGTTATTACTTCTGGCCACTCCACTAATTGCCCCATGTAGCCAGAGCTT
>CAZVBB010000150.1:0-3101 GCA_964625285.1 uncultured bacterium
CCCTCTTTTGAAAGCATATCATCTCTTACACCAATATATGAGCTTTTGCACTTGACCATTGATAGTCTTCTGCCTGTTTGACAAGTTTTGCCCTTACCGGATTTTGCTCTATGTATCTTATTACTGCCCATAAATAAGGCTCTTCTTCCACTATTGAGGAAAAGAATCGGTTCTGCCATAGCCTTCCGCTTCGATTATATTTACGGTTTATGTATTGAGTATAAAGCAGATTTGTTCCTCCAATGCCTCTGGCAAGGGATGTTTCTTTTTCAGGTATTGCACGGATATGTGTGTGATTTCCCATAAGACAGTAGGCGCGTATCTTCATTTTATATTTGTCTTTGTATCGCTGCAGGGATTCAAGATAAAACCGCTTATCTTCATTAGCAAAAAAATGTTTTCTCTTTATTGTTTCCCCGTTGTGTTATATGATGGGGGTATCCTTCTGCGCATATTCTCGCATTTCTCGGCATGGGTATTATGCGACACAAAACATTCCAAGGTTGTCAATTAATATGGGAAGTGTCCCTATGTTTTACTATGTTTTCCATGTTTTCCCTATGTTTTCTAATATTTACGCCTCTTGCCCAAGAACTTTGCGCTTAGCATCCCGAGAAACTGATTGAGAAACCAACACCCATTTCCATGACCCGTGCTTGACAACATGTAGTTTTTCGCTGAAGCCAACCCATTCACCATCCATTCTCTGCCCTTCAGCGTGTAGAATCAACTGGAACGCGCCATGATTTATTTGACCTCGCCCCATTCTACGCCAACTACCTGTGAAATAAATCTGGTGCTGGAATCTGCCCATAAATTCGGACGGATGGGCTTGTGCTTTAATGCTCTTACCAACTACGTGTGCTCCAAATTGGCGTAGTTCGATAATTTGCTCTTCCACCATCTTCTTGCCGCCTCTTTCGTAGGCGTATTCTGTCTGCCACAAACCCGTGACACTGCGTGGTCTGCGAGGAATCAACCCACCTATAGTTCTTGCTAATAACCAATGGATCGGGCCTTCCGCTAATAATGCCAAAACGACGCTTACAAGGATGACTAAAAACCACAGCAACACATCTATAGCTATCTGCATGTTAGGTCCCCAACACGATTCCGAACTGTGCGACTCATCGCTTCAAGTTGACGACAGTTTGCAATTCTAACATGAGCCGCCTAACGACTAAAATCAGCGGTGGCTATCAGCCATCCGCTGGAGTGATTTGTTATGCACTTTATATTATTTCCCGTTAGGTCTTTTAATGTGGCTGTTTATCCTGTGTTTATTGTAAATATCAAAAACATCTTTACAAAATTTGATTATCTTATCATCACCATTAGCAACAGCCTGCTTATAGATTTTAATGAAATACCTTTTGCCTGCCTCTGTCTGTGAATAATTCTTCTTTATGAGATTATGCTCCATACATAAAGTTTGTCCGTTATCAACAGAGTTATCACCGCCTCTATCTTTTGGCTTAATATGATCAGCACATATTTCAATTCCATCTTTTCTGCCACGCCCACAAACTACGCATTTGTAGTTGTCACGTTTAAAAATCTCCTCCTTGATTTCAGGAGGAAAATCAAATAGCTCGACTTCTTTAATATGATCAGGGTCATAACGGTAGACTCCCTTGCTGACTTTGATTAATTTTCCTTCTTGATGCAGTTTACGAATGGCTCTCCAAGGGTCTCTTGGCGGTTCAGGGTTATCTTTAATGTATTGCTCAGTAACCCAGTCTACGATAGGGCCATGATTAAGGTTCTTTTTAGGATGTTTCTGAAAATATTCCATGATTAATTCGCTAATGCTTTTTGACATTACCTGCCTCCAGCTACAACATCGAGTCTGAGTTGATTTATCTGTCCTTCCGTGAAGAGACGTCTCTTTGCTAATTCACAGTATTTCTTATCAATGTCAACTCCGATACCTTCACGTCCTGTCTGCAAACAAGCAAGTAATGTTGAACCGCTGCCGAGAAATGGGTCAAGAACTGTATCACCAATAAAACTAAATAGTTTTATGCATCTCTTTGGTAGTTCAATAGGGAAAGGGGAAGGATGCCCAACTCTCTTTTTACTTTCTCCGCTGAAGTTCCAAACTCCGTTTGTCCATTCCATAAACTCTTTTTTAGTTATATCTGACTTTCGGCTTCCACTTGTTTTTTTCCATTCCTTTTTATAAAGAACTACAATAACCTCTACAGGAGCAATTACATAAGGAGCAGCGGCAGAAAGCCAAGAACCCCATGCTGTTCTTCTTGAGATATTTTGTTCATTCCAGATAATTGTAGAATGATATTTGAATCCAATTTGTTTTGCAATGGTTGTAATGTCTGCACATATACTTTGCTGCCCGCCTTTATTTTTATCTAAAGGAATATTAAGACAGAACCTCCCATCGCCTTTAACCAATTTATAACATTCGGCAAGCCACTCTTTCGTAAAGGACAAATAATCCTCATAGGTCATGGAGTCATCATGAGAGTTATATTTTATATCTATATTGTATGGTGGAGATGTTACGATTAAGTCTATGGAATTTTTATTGATGCTGTTTGTTTTTAAAATATCAGCGTTGTATATCCATATTGAATCAGCATGAAAAAACAATTCATCAGTTTGAAGGGCAACCGGCCTTGCAACATAAGTTGCCTCAGCTTCTCTTATCATGAAGTCAATTTTTTTGAATCTGCTCGGATTTTGAGGAGCCTCAAAATACTGACTTTCTTGTAAATACTTCTCTATATTTTCTTTGCTAAAACGCCTCTGTCCGCCAGGGGTTTTGATTGATGATATTAGCCCTTGCTTTTCCATGCGATAAATCGTTGAAGTGCTTATGCCAAGGTATTTTGCCGCTTCTTTGGTTGTATAAACGGTTTTTTCTTCCATGTTAAGATGCCTCCAATAAAGTGAAATTCTCTTTATCAAAACATTATAACATTGTTCAACATTTGTCAATATTTATTTTTATTTTGTGTATAACGACTGAAATCAGCGGGGTGCATAGCGCATCCGCTGGATTTTTTTGTTAGGTGGACCTCCTTTTAACCCAACTTCACCCCCCTCGCAAGGCCTTTAGTTCCGTTATGTTGCGGTAT
>CAZVBB010000151.1:0-3093 GCA_964625285.1 uncultured bacterium
CTGGGTAAATGCGGTATCAGTGGGAGAGGTTGTCGCCGCTGGCTCAATCGTCAAATTACTAAGAGAGTTCTACCCTTCTGCCTCAATAAGCTATGATACAAGGATCTCTCTCAAAAACAAAGAACAAATAACAGAAATCTAAAACAAACATATTATACGAGGAGAATTAATCATGACAAAAAAGGAGTTCATGGATTCGGTGAGTAATGGACAAGAAGATATTGTGCAGCAATTGCTTGACTTGCTAAACGAGATAAAAATTGATTACTGTGTGATTGGGGGGCTCGGTGTAAATGCCTATGTTGAACCTGTGGTGAGTTTGGATTTAGATATAGTCGTTGTTGCAGAAGCAATAGATAAACTAATTAAAGCAGTAGAGAAAATTTTCAAAATAGAAAAATTCCCTCACAGTTTTAATCTCACTAGTTCAAAGTCTGATCTACGCATTCAAGTACAAATAGATTCACGCTACCAACCATTTATATCCCGTTCTTTAATAAAAGATATAATGGGCTATAAAATGAAAGTTGCAGCCATAGAAGATGTTCTGCAGGGTAAGATATGGGCATACTCTGACGAGCAAAGACGAAAGAGTAAGCGTCAAAAAGATCTGGCTGATATTTTTCGTTTAGTTGAAACATATCCCAATTTAAAAGACTTACTGCCAGACCCTATAAAAACAGAATTCCAAGATTAGAGGGAGAGGGAGCGGAGTTGAAATGGTTAACACAGGAAATATAGGGAAACACAGGGACACTTCCCATATTTATTAACACAAAGAAGAAAAAAAGAAGAAGAGGAAAAATAATGCGGAAAGTGCCCCTGTGTTTCATTAGAGGCCGTCTGAAAACTACAGAAAAACATACCTTTGTCATTGCGAGCGAAGCGTGGCAATCTCACTAAGCTCTTTGTGATTGCTTCGGGGTTTCACCCCTCGCAATGACGAAAGAGAAACATGCTAATTTCTGGACAGCGTTTTTAGTTACCCCAAGTCTAGGATATCCTCAATCGGCAGACTAATGTATTTCTCAATAACCTTGCGAAAATGAAATCCATAGACGGCAAGGCTCATGGATAAAAGAAAGGAGCGAGGATGTCTCAGCAGGGTTGAAACAAAAAACCTCCAGTAATACCGCTTTCCCTTTTCCCTGATGCCTAATGACCATATTGCTTTAATAGAGCACTTGATATGATAAAACTGAAACTGGTATCCCCTTTTGCTTTTTTGAGGTTTAAACTCTTTTAGGAATGTTTTGACCCGCTCGTAAAACTGCTTGGGCGAATAGATTGTATCCAGGATATGCTTATAGCCGTTGATGAGGGTTTCAAAGTTCATTTTAGGAACGAAGTTGATGGAAAAGTCCATATTGTCACCGGACATGTCCTTTAATAAACGGTTCTCCTTTTTCAAACGTTGGTATAGTCTGGTGCCACGAGGGGCATTTAGTAAACCGACCATTGCCGTAACAATCCCGCTCTGTTGAATGAAGCTGATTTGGCTTTTAAAGATTGAGGGTGGGTCATTATCAAAGCCGACAATAAATCCTCCCTGCACCTCAAGACCATAGTTTTGAATCTTCTTAACTGAAGCTACTAAATCACGATTTTTATTGGTAAGCTTGTTACACTCAGCCAGGCTTTCCTCATTGGGGGTCTCAATACCAATAAATACTTTGCTAAACCCGGCCTCAACCATCAATCGCATTAGTTCCTCATCATCGGCAAGATTTATGGATGCTTCGGTAAATGGCGAAAAGGGGTATTTTCTTTCTCTCATCCACTCAATTATTGCCGGCAAAATTTCTGTCTTTAATTTTCCCTTGTTGCCGATGAAATTATCATCAACAATAAACACCGGGCCTAGCCAGCCTCGATTATATAGTGCATCTAGCTCTCCTAATACCTGGTGCTTGTCTTTGGTTCGTGGTTTATGCCCATTCAGTATAATAATGTCACAGAATTCACAGTTATACGGGCAGCCTCTAGAGTATTGAATATTCATTGCCGCATACTTTTTCATGTTGATAAGCGACCAGAGTGGGATGGGAGTTTTGGTTATGTCTGGTCGCTGGTTAGATGCGTAGATATGTTGGGCAGAGCCCTTGGCTAAGTCTTCTAAAAAGAGTGGAAGGGTAATTTCAGCCTCACCGAGCACAAAATGGTCAACCTCCTCAAATTCTTCATACCCGGTAGTAAACAGGGGACCACCGGCAACAATCTTGGTATTAAATTCTTTACCTCTGGCAATAACCTCCTTCACTGAATTTTTCTGCACCACCATGGCGCTGATAAACACATAGTCAGCCCACTTAAGGTCTTCATCAGTTAGGCTGGTTACATTCATATCCACCAGCTTTTTCTCCCACTCATTGGGAAGCATAGCGGCTACGGTTAATAAACCCAAAGGAGGGTAGGCTGCCTTTTTAGAAATAATTTTTAGGGCATGCTTAAAACTCCAGAAGGTATCCGGGTACTGTGGATAAACAAGAAGTATTTTCAAATTGCGTTCCTCCTAGCGCAGTCCGACTGCTACTAACCTACCCCTATTATAGCAAATTCTCTTTTTACATGGTAAAATAATTTTAAACTTCCTCTCAAGAGCTTCACGGAGGTGAAGAAAGTGAAGATTACAAGGTGGATAGTGGTAGCAATATTGGTATTGGTTCTTGGCGTCCTTGTGGTCTTACTATCAGCATCACCGGTGCCACCTGAACGACCATTAGACGCGATATATATGAAACACAGGGACACTTCATATTTATTAACACAAAGAAGAAAAAGAAGAAGAGGAAAAATAATGCAGGAAGTGTCCCTGTGTTTCCGGAAGTGTCCCTTTCAGTCTTTAACCTTTAGCTTAGTTAATTCTTACCTGAATTGTAGTTGCCTTGTACTCGGGCTCGTCCCCGACCCCGAGGTCGGGCTCTGGGACGAGCCCGACTACTATCGGGCATAGCCCGCCTAGGCGGACAACTACAGCCCGTACAGAATCCACGGTGGATGTGAATAATGCAGACTAAAGCATCTAACCTCACATTCTAAAGAGTATATTTTTCCTCTATGCGAGCAAAAATCCTTTGTCAAATAAGCAAATCT
>CAZVBB010000152.1:0-3081 GCA_964625285.1 uncultured bacterium
CCCTTTATTATATTAGCTTCTTGAGGAATTTTCCGGTGTAGGAATTTCCGTTGGCGGCAATCTCCTCAGGTGTTCCTGTAGCTACAACCTCTCCGCCTTCGTCTCCGCCTTCTGGACCAAGGTCTATGATGTAATCTGCCGTTTTAATTACATCAAGGTTGTGCTCAATAACAACTACGGTGTTTCCTGCATCTACTAATCGGGAGAGCACTCCCAAAAGTTTTTCTATGTCAGCAAAGTGGAGCCCAGTTGTGGGTTCATCAAGAATGTAGAGAGTTTTCCCGCTTCCTCGCCGGCTAAGCTCTGCCGCTAATTTTACCCGTTGTGCCTCTCCACCGGAGAGGGTTGGAGCAGATTGCTCCAGTCTTATGTACCCCAACCCTACATCGCTAAGAGTTTCCAATTTTTTCTTTATTGCAGGAATGTTTTCGAAGAAATCCAGAGCTGTATCAATTGTCATATCAAGGACATCGGCAATGCTTTTGCCTTTATACTTTACCTCTAATGTTTCCCTGTTATATCTTTTCCCGCCGCAGGTCTGGCAGTGAACATAGACATCCGGGAGAAAGTGCATTTCAATCTTAATAATACCGTCGCCCTGACAGGCATTACACCTTCCTCCTCTGACATTAAAACTGAATCTCCCTAACTTGTATCCTCTCGCTCTTGCCTCAGGAACCAGTGAAAATAATTCTCTAATAAATGTAAACACTCCTATATAAGTAGCAGGATTAGAGCGGGGAGTTCGTCCAATGGGCGCCTGGTCAATAACGATCATTTTGTCAATGTATTCATTTCCTGAGATACTGTCATATTTTCCAGGGCTGACCTTAGCCTGATGTAAGATCCGGGAAAGAGCTTTTTCAAGGGTATCAACAACGAGAGTTGACTTTCCTGAGCCCGAGACTCCGGTAACGCAGGTAAAGACCCCGATTGGAATCTGCACGTCTATGTTTTTCAAGTTATTTTCTCTTGCTCCTCTAATTTCAAGAAATATTCCTTTTGGTTGGCGTCTCCGGAGGGGAACTTTAATTTGTAACTCACCTTTCAGATACTTTCCTGTCAGAGATTGCGGGGAGCTCATAATACTATCTAATTTTCCTTCTGCAACCAGCCAACCACCGTTCTTTCCAGCCTCAGGGCCGAGGTCAATAATATGGTCAGCACTTCTTATTGTTGTCTCATCATGCTCAACCACCAGGACGGTATTTCCAAGGTCACGGAGTCGCACGAGAGCATTGAGAAGCTTTTGGTTGTCCCGAGCATGCAATCCAATTGACGGCTCGTCAAGCACATAAAGTACACCCACCAGCCCCGAGCCGATTTGGGATGCAAGTCTTATTCTTTCTGACTCTCCACTGGATAAGGTAGATGTCTCTCGGTCCAGCGTCAGGTAGTTGAGCCCTACCTCGCTCAGGAAAGAAAGACGTTTACTTATCTCATTTATTATGTCGCGGGCAATAACCTTCTTCTCACCAGCAAGTTTTAAATTGCTAAAGAACCTCTGTCCTGTCGTTACTGACATTGCCGTTACTTCAACGATTGATTTGTCATCTATTTTTATTGCCAGGCTTTCTTTTTTTAATCTCGCTCCATGACAGGAGGGGCAGGGAAGAAAATTCATAACACCTAAAATTTGCTTTTTGACATAGTCGCTTTTTGTTTCCCTAAAGCGGCGCTCAAGGTTAGGAATTACCCCTTCGAATCTTCCATCTCCTGAGCCATAAAGAACTGCCTTCTGTTTTTCAGGGGTGAGCTTCTCGAATTTGATTTCAGGGTTAACATCACATTCCCTAAAAAGCATCCTCAGAAGCCAGCGGTAATAAGACCGAATTCTTCTTCCTCCGCCCTGCCATGGCACTATTGCTCCTTCCCTTATGGATTTTGTCTTGTCGGGTATCACAAGGTCAGGGTCAATCTCTGTGTTTTTCCCCAAGCCAGCGCAGGTAGGACACGCTCCATAGGGACTGTTAAAAGAAAAGATGCGTGGATTAATCTCTCCATAGGAAATGCCGCATTGAGGACAAGAAAAAGTAGCGCTAAAGAGAGTTTCTTTTTCCCAACCCCCGGGGCTTTTTTGATTGGTGACAATGAGAGCAAGTCCATTGCTTAAACTGAGCGTTGTTTCAAGAGAGTCGGCAAGACGGCTCTTGTTCTCACTTTTAATGCTCAATCTGTCAATGATTACTTCAATATTATGTTTTCTATTTTTGTTTAGCCTGACTTCTTCGGAAAGGCTATAAGTTTTTCCATCTATCCTTACCTTGCTGTATCCATCCTGACGAAGCAATTTAAAAAGATCTTGATATTCTCCTTTTCTCCCGCGCACGATTGGTGAGAGCACCTCAATTTGTGTGCCAGCGGGCAGGCCCAGTATTCTATCTACCATTTTCTCTATTGCTTGCGAGTCTATCTTTTTGCCACATTTGTAGCAGTAAGAAGTGCCAGCACGGGCAAAGAGCAGCCGAAGATAGTCATAGATTTCAGTTACCGTTCCAACGGTAGAGCGAGGATTAGCGCCGGGCTTTCTCTGTTCAATGGAGATGGCAGGGGAAAGTCCGCTAATCTCATCCACATCCGGTTTTTCCATCTGGTCTAAGAATTGGCGGGCATAGGCAGAAAGCGATTCTACATATTTTCTCTGCCCTTCAGCATAAATGGTATCAAAAGCCAGTGATGATTTTCCTGAGCCTGAGACGCCGGTAAGGACAACTAACTTGTTTCTGGGAATTTCTACATTAATGTTCTTGAGGTTGTGCTCCCGCGCCCCCTTAATGATAATTTTCTCTTCCATTATGATATAGATATTTCCTTTTTTCCCCCTCACCCCCGCATCAAGTGCGGGGCAGGCTTTAATCCTCTCCCCTGAGGGAGTAAGTCCTGCTCTGGTGCTCCTTCCAGACTTCTGGCTCCTGACTGGTAACTGGTGATTGGTAATTGGTAACTTGTAAACTTGTCAACTGGTGCTCTGGGGACTGGTGCTCTGGTGCTCCTCTGTCAGCGTCTTCAGCTTATTCAATTACTATAGACTCCAGTAAAGGATTCCTGGGTTTTCTTCCACTTTCCAGGGCAAAACGCCCT
>CAZVBB010000153.1:0-3059 GCA_964625285.1 uncultured bacterium
TGCACCGTATTAGAACGATGAATACATCACCTTATTTATGAAACGGTGCACTAGCCGCCTGAAGCATAGCATTATAAGCTATACTAAACCCCCAGTCCCAATCGGAGGCCATAATTGCTCTGGCTGTCTTAATGTCTCTATCTGCTAGAGCCATTCTATCCCGTATCTGTTTACTTGATGCCTTGAACGGTTTAATTAACCCTTCTCTGAGTAATTCTTCGTAATTCATCTTCCTCACCGATGAGCATAACTTTCTCATCTTTGAAAACTTCTCTTATGAAGTCGTCTTTATTTTTGAGTCGCTTCTGTATCTCTGGAATGTCAAAGACTACATAGTTAATCTTCCTCTGCAGACTTCTTTCCGGACTCCGCAACGAAGTGACAAGCCTCTCAATCTCAACGTCTCCTATAACCATAAGGTCAACATCGCTCTTTGGACCTTCTGTGCCTTTAGCATAAGACCCATAAATGAACGCATACATAATCCCCTTGATTTTCTTAAGTTCCCGCTCAAGCGTTCCTTTAACGCCTGCTGTTTTAAAGATTATCTTCTTTAATTCAGAATATAGAAAGAAGGTCCTGTCAAGAGAATAATATTTGAGATTGCCTTGCTTTTCACTTTTTAAGAGCCCGAAACTTTCCAGATTATGAAGTTCCGTGACTACACTTTTGTAATCCTCCCCCGTCAACCTCTCCAATTCCCTTATATAAAACCTGCCTTCTGGAGAGGTAATGAACCGATTAAGCAATTTAATTCTCACCCTGGACGAGAATAACTTTTGTAACATCAGGCTCTCCTAAATGATGTATTTTCCCCATCAATTGATGTATATTTTACATCAATTCCTACCTAATGTTATTATGGAAAAAAGGTCAAACCCTATTGGAGTATATTATGTGTAGGGCTGGAGTTATTGAAGTCTTCTTACTTTTTTTGAATATAAACAATTTTCAATCATCGTTTTAATTTCGTTCCTTTTGCACAAGTCCGCCTAGGCGGAAGCGCCTTTGGCGCAATTTTCATTCTGACTCCTGAATTTTGGCTCCTGGCTTCTAACTGGTTATAAACTCAATCTCTTCCCTGTTCAAATTACTAATTTTCAGCTCCTCGCATCATTTTTTGTATTGTCTTTTCTGCTTCTTTAACAAAGTCTCTGGCATTTTTCAGATAGATAATAGCATCGTCTTTGGTTAGTTCAACAAAGTCCCCATAATCGGCATCTTCTCTTGTTCTCTTCGCCTTCTTGAGATATTTACTAAGCTCTTTAGGGAAAAGACCTGTCTTTATTATATTCTTTAAATAAGGCAATCACTCCCGAATGTTTACTTGAATCTAATTCTTTCAGGGCTAAAAGTGCTCTCGCTGATGTAAACATGGCGTAGTAACTTCTATTGACCGACAGTCCGTAGTGTTTCTGATTAAGGTTGTCTTTTGCTTCGATTAAGATTTTTTTGGCTTTCTGTATTCTATGCATAGCTAAATTTGTCCTACTCATAAAATAATGCCCTCCTTCTCTACATTTTCAAAGAAGAATGAGCCTAATTCCTTGTTTTTTTTATATTCAAATAGACTATAAAGAACAGGAGATAAGAATAGGCCGTATTTTATATCATAGTCAACCTCTATTTCGGCTATTGTATCTTCAATTTCTGCTGTCTTTTTTTTTACCAGAATAAATATATCTATGTCCGAATCTTCTTGGAAATCTCCCTTTACTTTTGAACCAAAAAGCCGAATAGTAACAATTTCATTTCCCAATTTATCTCTTAATTCTTTCACAAAAGAGGATATTACCTTTCTCTCTGTTTTATTTAAGTATTGCAATCCTTTTTTCATTTCTAATCTCTACTTCCTATCTTCATGCTCAAAAAATTTAAGTTATATTCTTCAATCAACCCTTCATCGGCAAAGCTAAAATATTTATTATCACCTATGATAATATGGTCCAAGACCTTAATCTGCATAATATTTCCAGCCCCAATCAAATCTTTGGTTATCTCTTTGTCGCTCTCGCTCGGGCTGGGATCTCCTGATGGATGATTATGAACAAAAATCAAACCGGATGCATTATGTTGAATCAATTTTCATTCTGACTCCTGAATTCTGTCTCCTTGCTTCTAACTGGTGCATTAGTGACTGGTGCTCTTTTATTGAGCCTGATAAATCAGGCAACTACGAATGAGCCCGACTTAACTTGTCAACTTGTGAACTGGTGCTCTGGTGCTCTGGTGGCTGGTGCTCTTCTTATCAAAGTATCCTCTCTGCCTGCCTTAGTGCATGGCAGGAAATGTTTATGGCTACGGGAAGTCCTGCAATGTGAGTGGGATAAGTTTCAATATGCACTGCAAGGGCTGTTGTTTTCCCTCCTAATCCGGCAGGTCCGATTCCTAACGCGTTTATTTCGTCAAGAAGCTCTTTTTCCAGTTGTCCAATCTGAGCTTCTTCATGCGTGCTTCCTACGGTACGCAAAAGCGCTCTCTTGGAAAGAAGGGTGGCTTTATCTGCAGTACCTCCAATGCCAATGCCAATGATAAGCGGGGGGCAGCTGTTTATTCCTGATTGAGCAACGGAGTCAACGATAAATTTTTTGATTTTTTCTGTTCCAGCCGTTGGCTCAAACATTTGCAGTTTGCTTGCATTTTCACTTCCGAACCCTTTGGGGAAAAGGACAATCTTCAGTTTATTTCCGGGAATTATTTCAGTGTGGATGACTGCCGGTATATTGTCCCCGGTATTCTGACGCGTCAGAGGATGACAGACAGATTTTCTTAAGTATCCTTTGCGATAACCTTCTCTTATGCCTTTATTTATAGCCGTGGTTAAATCACCACCTGAAATTATTACTTCCTGACCCAATTTTAGAAAGATAATTATAAAGCCCGTGTCCTGGCATAGAGGGAGTTTTTCTCTGGAGGCGAGGGCTGCATTTTCAATAAGTTCGCTTAAAATAGTGCGGGCTCGCTCCAAATCTTCTTTTTCATATGCTATCTTAAGTGCTGAGAAAATATCCTCTCGGAGCACAAAGTTGGCTTCAAGACACAACTCCTCAATTACTTTT
>CAZVBB010000154.1:0-3026 GCA_964625285.1 uncultured bacterium
GGAAAGACAATTTCTGACCCGAAACGGATGAAGTTCCAAACAGATGAGTTTTACTTCCGTTCTGCGCAGGAGATGAAGGCTCTCTTTAACGAGCTTCCCAATGCGGTCTCCGCTACAATAGAAATTACTGAACGTTGTAATTTAGAACTTATCTTTGGCAAAAGCAGATTCCCTCATTTCAAACCTCCTCCCACTTTTACACTTAATAGTTACCTGGAGAAACTCTGCTATGAAGGGCTCGCTGTGCGTTACCCTGAGGGTGGAACTGCCCTTGAGGAGAGGCTTCAGTATGAGCTTCGTGTCATCAAAGAGGCAGGATACGCGAGTTACTTTCTTATTATATGGGACCTCGTTCATCATGCCCGCAAAAAAGGAATCTCAGTTGGTCCGGGCCGTGGCTCCGCAGGAGGGAGCCTCGTTGCTTACCTCTTAAATATAACAAAAGTTGACCCATTGCAGTATGGTCTTCTTTTTGAACGATTTTTGAATCGTGGCCGTCTCAAGCCTCCAGATATAGATATTGATTTTGACTATGAGAAAAGAGGTGAGGTTATTAATTATCTGATAGAAAAATACGGTAACAACAGAGTGACTCAAATTATTACATTCGGGACAATGGCAGCAAGAGCTGCGGTGAGAGATGTTGGAAGAGTGCTTGATATGCCCTATGGCGAGGTGGACAGAATTGCAAGGCTCATCCCCAATGAGCTAAATATTACTCTTGCTCAGGCTCAGGAAAAGGAGCCCGAACTTAAAAATCTCATTGGCAGTGATGAGCGGGTTAATCGTCTGTTTATCCTTGCCCGTAGAATGGAAGGATTTGTGCGACATGCCTCTACTCATGCTGCGGGAGTTGTCATCTCTGAGGAGCCACTCACTAATCTCGTGCCTCTTTTCAAAGCAACAAATAATAATGAGGTAACGACACAGTATGATATGAACTCTCTCCTTGAGATTGGACTCTTGAAATTAGATATCCTGGGACTAAAGACTCTCACGGTAATCAATGACACTCTCCGTCTCGTCAGAGAGGCAGGGGGAGACGAGCTCAACCTTGAACAGATTCCTCTCGACGATAAGAAAACTTTTCAGCTGCTTTCTGCAGCCGAGTCGCTGGGAATCTTTCAATTAGAGAGCTCCGGTATGCAAGACCTCCTCAAACGACTTTCCCCAACAAGATTTGATGATATTATTGTCACTATCGCGCTCCATCGGCCAGGACCGCTTGGCGGAGGAATGATTGATGAACTTATAAATGGGAAAAAAGGGATATCTGTACTGCGTTATGATCATCCAGCTCTGGAACCTATCTTAAAAGACACCTATGGAGTTATCCTTTATCAGGAGCAGATAATGAGTATTGTCAGTAAACTTGCTGGGTTTACTCTTGAGCAGTCTGACATTCTCCAGCGGGCAATCGGCAAAAAAATACCGCAAGTTATGGATGAGCAGCGGCAAGCATTCGTTGCAGGAGCGGCAGGAAACAAAGTTGAAAAGCGGGTAGCTGAGAAGGTGTTTGACCTCATCTCCCGATTTGCAGGATATGGATTTAACAAGGCGCATGCAACTGCCTATGCCTTGATTGCCTATCAGACAGCATACTTAAAAGCCAACTATCCAATAGAGTTTATGGCTGCACTTCTAACCTCGGAAATGGGAAATACGGACAAAATTACTACCTACATTAACGAATGTCGGAGGATGGGAATAAGAGTCCTTCCGCCTGATGTCAATGAAAGCGAGTTACAGTTTACAGTAAAGGGAGGTGACATCCGCTGTGGGCTGGCGACAGTAAAAAATGCTGGTCGCGAGGCAATCCGGTCCATTATCAATGCGAGAGAAAAAAAAGGTAAATTTACCTCGTTTCATCAATTTTACAGGGAGGTTGACCTTAGATTAGTCAATAAACGAGTTGTTGAAAGCCTCATTAAGTGCGGCTCATTTGATTCGTTAGGAATATATCGCTCCCGTCTTTTTGCCTCTCTCGGTCAGGCAATAGCATTAGCACAGGATGAACAGAGGGCAAGAGAGAAAGGGCAGATGGCATTTTTCTCTGCTGAAGAAGGGACAACAGGTGAGGCATTTCCGGAAATTCCGGAGTGGTCTGAGGGAAAGCTACTCTCTATGGAAAAAGAGGTGCTTGGATTCTATGTCACTTCTCATCCGCTGGCAAAATACGATAGCCTTATTAAAAGATATACAACTATGACAGGATCCAACCACGCCAATGGCAGGGAAGTAATTATTGGAGGAATAATCGTTAATTTAAAGAAGGTAACAACAAAGAAAAATGGGCAAATGTCAATTTTTAATCTTGAAAGCACCAATGGGACAGTGCGGGTAGTAGTTTTTCCATTAGTATTTGAGAGATTCTCCTCTCTCATTATGTCGGATGAAATGGTTTTCGTCAAAGGGAAAATTGACGCCCGGGAAGAACAACCTCAGATTAATGCTGATGAGATTATTCCCATTTCAATTGCTGACGAGAGGCTGGCAAGGTCTGCTCACGTAAGATTATATGAGGGCATCTCAAGTGAGCGAGCTCTCTTAGAAGCTCTCAAAGAGATATTACTTCTCCATTCTGGGGACTGTCCTGTTTATTTGCACTTAATTACAGAGGATAAAAAAGAAGTGGTGTTTCTTACTGCTATGAGGTGTAAGCCAACACATGAGCTGATGAGTGAGGTGGAAAAACTGATTGGAAAAGAAGCGCTCACATTTAGCGCCTGAGACGCCCATAAAGATCAGGGCGTCTAATTATAGGTATTACATCAGAGAGAGATGAATGTGAATATTAATACTTTATTAAAAGTGATGGTAGAGAAAGAAACATCTGACCTTCATCTAAAGGCTGGCTCCCAGCCAACCCTGCGAATTAATGGAGAGTTGGTCTCCGTTGACGTTCCTCCATTGTCTGTCAGCGAGATGGAAGATATGGTCGCAACTATCCTGAATGAGAAGCAAGTAGAGGAGTTCTTTTCCAAAAAGGAGATTGATATCGCTTACTCAGCGCCAAAGTTGGGTCG
>CAZVBB010000155.1:0-3013 GCA_964625285.1 uncultured bacterium
CCATGGAAATAGAAGGGAAGCCCTGCGGGCAGCAAAAAGATACTTAGGTTATAATGTTGGAGCAGAATGTAACATTTCTGTGGGAGAGGCAATTCTCTCACAGCATGAGGGATGTGATGGTGTAATTCATCTTATGCCATTTACCTGCATGCCAGAGATCATTGCTTCAAGCATTATGCTAAAGGTAAGCCGTGATTATGATGTACCTATTCTTACTTTTACCCTTGACGAACATAGTGCCGAGGCAGGAATGGTGACACGACTTGAGGCATTTATTGACCTCTTATCACGGAGGAGGTCACAAAAGAAACATAATGGGACAATGAAGAAATAAGAGTAAAAGCTACGAATCGAATGGAGGGAAAAGTTGTCTTAATTACCGGAGTAGGTGCAGGTATAGGGCTTACGACTGCACGTGAATTTGGGAGAGCAGGCTCAAAGCTCATCCTTACCGATATTAATGAAGAATCACTTAAAAAAGCTGCCGATAGTCTTAAGCAAGATGGAATTGAAGTTCATACATATACAGTTGATGTTTCAAACAAAAAGCAAGTTGAAGCAATGGCAAGTGATGTCATCAAAAATTTTGGCAGGGTAGATGTCTTAATAAACAATGCAGGTATTGGGCACACCGGAGAGTTCATCACCACGGACTACCATACCTGGGAAAGGCTTTTCGATGTTAATTTTTGGGGACCGATGTATCACATTTACGCATTCCTACCTCATATGATTAAAAGAGGCGATGGGCACATTGTTAATGTTTCAACAGGACAAGTCTATTTTCGGATGCCAACCTGGGGAGTATACGCTACATCCAAATTAGCGCTCGGTGCTTTTTCAGAAATACTCCATTATGAACTTAGAGATTTTGGTATTACCGTCACAACTGCATATCCTTTTATGATAAGAGGCACAGAATTTTACAAGGATATGAAGCCGGCATCCTGGGGATTTAGAATGTTTATGAAATACCTGCTCTTTTACTCAAGTACACCTGAGGCAGTTGGAAAAAAAATTTACAAAGCAGTAATTAAGAAGAAGCGCACTGAAAGAATTCACTATGCCAATTGGATTGGCAAGTACATATATTCCAATATACCATTTATATATAACACATTCAGCCGAATGAGTTACCAGGTTCTTGGCAGGCCACCGGAACAACTTGGAGGAAAAAAGAAGAGATGGAGCAGAACTCGAGAATTCATAACTATGTTAGATGAACACCGGGTTGGATTTAAAATGGATGAAATAATGACCGGCGAACATGAATTTGAAAAAGGGTTTGGCCCTTCAGGTAAAAAGTTTATGGAGTTTCGCGTTACCTGGGGGCCAAAACGCATCCCTGAGTCCCTCAATCCTAAATCTAACAAATTTTGCATGAGCGAAATGGAGGGGGCAGTTACGATTGAAGGACTTTGCACAGATGTTCCTATAAAAGGGACTCTTGAAATAAGCTACTTTAGAGAGCATAAGCTTCGTTACACCTTTGACTTCTCAGTAGATGGCAAGGACTACCACTTTGTAGGGGAAAAAGTAAATGTCCGCCTCTGGCGTTTCTGGGAATTGCCAAAGACACATACCATCTGCTATGGAAAGCTGACCCTTGCAAGTAGTGGCGAACTTGTTTCAAAATCAATCACCCACTTTCGATTCCGAACATCACTTGCATTTATGAGAAGCTTCCGTTTAGCATAAACCCCGTTAATTCATTTAATGGGAAAAAGGCATTTTTCTGAAACATAAACCAATGATGTTTGGAATTAACGGGGTAAATAAAACAAGGAGCGGTAAATACTCAGTCAACTCCGTTGACTGAAAGGTACAAAGTGGCAAAGGCACAAAGAATAAAAACAAGGCACAAGGAAAAATACTCTGCTATTAAACTCTGTGCCTCTGTGCCTTAGTGCCTATGTGCCTAAAATTGGACGGCTTTCATTGAATATTTACAAGGGCGAATGATAAGCTGAAGGCTTATCGCACATCGCAATTTGCTTTTTGCCAGAAGGACATAGCCTTAGGAAAATGAAAATTGCAAAATGAAAAATGAAAAATATTAAGAAGGCCGACCAAAGTAGAAAAAGGTAATTTTGCAATTTAAAGTTTGCGTTTTGACTTTTGGATCATCGTTTTAATTTCGTTCCTTTTGAACAAGCGATGAGCGCCTTAGCGCAATTTTGCCCGAAGGGCATATTTTGAAGGGAGAATACAGATATGAATAAGTTATTATTATTAGCACTTTTTCTGCTAATTGGAGCAGAGCTTTGGGCAGGAGAAGAAACAATTGAAATGAACGTAGCCGCGGTGACCATTGATCCACACACCCGTGCACCCATGGTGGTCTTGATAGGAGAAGAAGAGGCAGTTCTTCCCATTGTGATTGGAGCTGCCGAGGCACGTGCCATCGCCCTGGCACTTTATAAAGTAAGTGTTCCCCGACCAATGACTCACGACCTTCTGAGCTCATTAATTGAGAAATTAGGGGCAAGAGTATCCAAAATTTTTATTCACGATTTGAGAGATGGGATTTTTTTTGCGCAGGTAATCCTCATTAAAAATGGAGAGAGGCTCATTCTTGACTCTCGCCCTTCAGATGCCATTGCTCTTGCTCTGAGGACAGGTTCTCCAATTATCGTGGCAGAAAAAATTGTAACAAGAATTACCACACCGGAAGTAGAAGTGAAGGAGAGGATACAGATATAAAACGCATATTCCCGAAGGATTTTTTATGGGGCTCGGCAACCCATGCTCATCAGGTGGAGGGAAATAACTACAATGACTGGGCAGTGTGGGAGAAGAAAAATGCAGCCCACCTTGCAAAGACGGCGCAAAAACGATGGGATGATGAGCTGCGAATGAAAGGGGTGAATGTACCATTGCCTGAAGAGGCATTTGACCCTTCTAATTATATTTCGGACGATGCGACAGACCATTACAACCGCTTTCGTGAGGATTTTGACATTGCAAAGTCTCTTGGGCACAACGGATACCACTTTTCTCTTGAATGGTCACG
>CAZVBB010000156.1:0-3009 GCA_964625285.1 uncultured bacterium
TTTTGAATTTTACATTGTCATTTTGATATTTGATTTTTAATATTTACATTTACAATCTGAGCCTCTGAACTCCTAAACCTCTGAACCTTTTTCTCGTTTTTCTATCGTTTTGAGAACTGGAACCTTCCCCTCGCTCCCTTCTGTCCGTATTTTTTTCTCTCCACTGTACGAGGGTCCCGGGTTAAGAGTCCTGCTTTTTTTAGGGCGGGCCTTAGATTCTCATCAGCTACAACCAGCGCCTTGGTAATACCGTGCCTGAGCGCACCCGCCTGACCTGAGCACCCTCCTCCTGTTATTTTTGCACGCACATCAAATTTACCAGTCATTTCAGCCACTTGAAACGGCTGATTAATTAGAGTTGTCCATGCCTTCCGCGGAAAGTATTTAGAGAGCTCTCTTCCATTTACCATAACTTTTCCGCTACCAGGAAAAAGTATCACTCTCGCAGATGCCTCTTTTCTTCTTCCTGTCGCGCAGAACTGCACTTTTGTCATCTTATATAAAGTCTCCAGTGCATCAGCCACTCTAAATCCGCATCACGGCTATAAATCTCTGTAACCTTGAATTAAGTGAGACACTTTGTGTCAAATCCGAATATCGAAACTCGAAACAAATCCGAAATTCTCATCACGGCTATAAATCTCTGTAACCTTGAATTAAGTGAGACACTTTGTGTCAAATCCAAATGACCGAAACAAAATCTGTTTTGAACATTCGAATTTTGGTCATTTGAATTTGTTTCGTGCTTCGTATTTCGTGCTTCGTGCTTTCTCTAATTACCCTCTGCTCTATGCCCTCTGCCCTATGCGATTGGTGCTCCGTCAAGAAAGTGATTGTAATTTCTGTGCCTCATGTGGATGTTCGCAGCCCGCATAAATCCTTACTTTTTTTAGCATTGCCCTGCCCAACTTATTGCATGGGAGCATTCCTTTAATTGCTAACATTAGTGTCTTCTCTGGCTTTTTCTCAAGCATAGTTTCTAACTTAACTTGCTTTAATCCGCCGGGGTACCCGGTATGACGATAATATATCTTCTTCTCCTTCTTCCGTCCTGTAAAGAGAACATCCTTGGCATTGATTATTACCACATGGTCCCCGGTGTCGAGATGAGGAGAATAAGTCGGCTTTTCCTTCCCGCGGAGGATTCCTGCCACCTGTACTGCAAGCCTCCCTGCAACTCTACCACTGGCATCAATAAGATACCATTTTTTCTCAATATCCCCGGCACGCGGGCTAAAAGTTTTCATCTTAAATTCTTAATGCTAAAAAACCTACTATACACTTTATACACTGCGCTAAATATCTGTCAAGAAAAAAATTGTGAGGTCTCTGAAAAAAAGCTTCAGAGCCCTCTGATTACACAGATTCCAAAAAGATTACACAGATTTTCTCGACAGGTACTTCCTTGGATCCGCTATATGTCCCTCAATAGCTGAGGCGGCTACGGTAGCCGGAGAAGCAAGAAAAATCGAGCCTTGAGGGTTTCCCATACGTCCCTTGAAATTGCGATTGGCAGTGGAAATGACCTTTTCTCCATCGGCGGGCACACCGTTATGCGTACCACAGCAGGGACCGCATCCAGGGGTAACAAACGCCGCTCCGGATTCTACCAATGACTCAACTATTCCTTCCTTTAGAATGTTCAAGAAAACCTTACGGGAGGCAGGAGCAATAATTAGCCTTACTCCCGTGGCAACTTTTCTGCCTTTTAGTATTTCTGCGGCAATATGAAAATCTTCCTCGCGTCCATTGGTGCAAGTTCCGATTACTGCTTCATCAATAGCAATTCCTTCCGCTTCATTAATTGGAACGGCATTGTCTACGCGGTGCGGCTTGGTAACCATTGGTACGAGGAGAGAGGCATCATACTCTTTTACATCAGCATAAAGGGCATCATTATCGGCAACGACCGGAGTAAAGTTCTTTACTTTATGCTCACGCAGCCATTGGCGACATTTCTCATCCACCAGCATCAATCCTGCCTGAGCTCCCATTTCCCGTACCATATTGGAAATTGTGAGGCGGCCGGCAATGCTCATTTCCGAGATGGCATCTCCATAAAATTCAACTGATATCCCAGAAGCTCCATCGGCAGTTAATTTTCCTATTATGTAAAGAATTACATCCTTGGCATATACTCCCCGCGGTAGCCTCCCATTTATAATGATTTTTATACTCTTCGGCACCTCCAGCCAAATCTTCCCGCTTGCCATTGCTACTGCCATATCAGTTGCTCCGACCCCGGTTGAAAACACATTCAGGGCACCATAAGTGCAAGTGTGAGAATCGGCGCCAATTACTAAATTTCCGGGTCTCACATATCCCTCTTCAGGAATTACCTGGTGGCATACGCCATCCCCAACATCGTGTAGATGAATCTTTTGCCGGGCGGCAAAAGTGCGCATAGCCTGATGCTTGCGAGATACCGCAAGGGAAGGGCTGGGAGCACTGTGGTCAATCACCATTGCGATTTTTTTCGGGCAAAAAACCTGTTTCGCTTCCAAACTTTCAAATACCTCAATAGCACGAGTGGAAGTGCCATCCTGCCCTAAGATAAAATCAATATCCGCAACGATAACCTCACCTGGCGAAACCGCTTTCTTGCCACTATGAGCGCTCAATATCTTTTCTGTAATAGTCATTCCCATCATAAGAAGAGCACCAGAGCACCAGGCGCCAGAGCACCAGTTGACAAGTTGATAAGTTCAGCAAATTGTAAATTGCAAATTGCAAATTGTTTAGGAAAGGAAAATTACCAATTACCAATCACCAATTACCAATTACCAATCACCAGTTGACAAGTTCAGCAAATTGTAAATTGCAAATTGCAAATTATTTAGGAAAGGAAAATTACCAATCACCAATTACCAATCACCAGTTAATGCTCCTTGGACTCTTTTTGTACTTATAGAACAACTTCAGCAATTTGTCAACAAGTGAAGTGATGTGATAAAATAAAAAGAATGTTAGCTAAAGCGTATTCGATTGCTATTTTCGGAATGGAGGCTC
>CAZVBB010000157.1:0-3008 GCA_964625285.1 uncultured bacterium
GAGGCAGCAACTGACCATGGCGTAATTGTGATGAATGCTCCGGGTGCGAATACTATATCTACTGCTGAACACACGATAGGAATGCTACTAGCTCTTTCTCGGAACATTCCTCAGGGGCACCTTTCCCTTAAAGAGAGAGGGGAATGGGAACGGTCAAAATTTCTTGGAGTAGAATTGAGGGGCAAGACACTGGGTATAATAGGACTGGGGCGAATTGGCAGTGAGGTAGCAAAGAGAGCAATGGCTATGGAGATGAAGTGTATTGTTTATGACCCATTCATCTCTCCAGAACGAGCAAAGAAATACGGGGTAGAGCTGCTTAAAATAGGGGAATTTCTTCCTCAGGCAGATTTTATTACGGTTCATACTCCTCTTACTGATGAAACATGGCATCTACTCAGCAAGAAGGAGTTCATGGCAATGAAAGACGGGGTGCGAATTATAAACTGTGCTCGCGGAGGAATTGTTGATGAAGAGGCGCTTTATGAGGCAATGAAGGCAGGAAAAGTAGCTGGCGCAGCGCTGGATGTCTACGAGCATGAACCACCAACAGGTAGTCAGTTATTAACAATGGAAGGTCTTGTTGCTACTCCGCATGTTGGAGCATCAACTAAAGAGGCGCAGCAAATGGTAGGGATAGAAATTGCTCAACAGGTTGCTGATGCCTTAAAGGGAAGAATTGTGCGCAATGCGGTGAACATTCCTTCCATAGAACCGGATGTGTATGAGGAGATAAAGCCATATCTTGCTCTGGCTGAGAAATTAGGGCTACTTCAGTCGCAGTTGCTTGAAGGAAGAACTTTGGCTGTCAATATAAAATATAGTGGTGGAGTTAGCAGCTACGACTGTGAGCCGATAACGATTGCCATTTTGAAGGGGCTTCTGGAGCCTGCTCTGGGCAATGGGGTCAACTACGTTAATGCCCTGAAGGTTGCCAAAGAGAGAGAGATAAGAGTAACCGAGGAAAAAAGTGAATCCCTTGTTGAATTTGCCAATCTCATTTCCCTTGAAGTAAAAACCGAGAAAACCAGTGGTTCTCTCTCGGGGACCCTATTCAGCCATACTGGTCCAAGAATTGTGAGGGTGAATGGATACCACGTTGACATAGTACCCAGGGGGCACATACTAATTGTACTTCATGATAGCAAGCCAGGGGTTATTGGCAAACTGGGAACTATTCTTGGAGATGGTGGGATAAATATTGTCGCAATGACATTAGGCCGTAAGGAAAAGAGTGGAAAAGAGTTAACCGTCTTCAATTTAGAGTTGGTTGTGCCTCAAGAAATGCTTAAGAAAATGATGGCGATTGAAGAAATCATTAGCCTGGGTACAGCAAAACTGTAATTCTGATATCTAAAACCTAACAAGCGCACCAGAGCACCAGAGCACCAGTCACTTGATAAATTAAATATCAAAATGCAAATATCAAAATTACAGATTAAAATTTAAAATTTTTGATTTTTACTTTGTCATTTTGCTTTTTGATTTTTAATTTTTGCATTTGAACCCTGAACCCTGAACTCTGAACTCTGCAACTACTTAACTATTTTGTGATGACAAAAATCCTCATTCACATTTGCTGCGCTCCCTGTGCAATTTATCCCATTAAAAAACTAAAAGAAAAGGATAATGATGTTACAGGTTTCTGGTATAATCCCGGCATCTATCCTGAGGAGGAATACCAGCGTAGGTTGAGGTGCCTCAAGACTTATGTTGGAAGAGAAAAAATAAAGATTATCTATAAAGATGAACCCCGCCCTTGCGTGCAAGAGCGGGGTGAATATGAGAATCAGGAGCTCCGTTTTGGAGGCAGCGAGGAAGAAAGGTGCCTTGCCTGCTATCAGTTGCGATTGGAGAAAACTGCCAATGTTGCCAAGGAAGGAGGCTTTGATTTATTTACAACTACGCTTCTCATTAGTCCACACCAGAAACATGAACTTATCAGAGAAATTGGAGAAAAAGCAGGAAGAAAAACGGAGGTTGAGTTTCTTTACGCTGACTTCCGTAATGGCTATCGGGAAGGGATTACCCGAGCTCGGGAGATGAAACTTTATCATCAGCGCTATTGCGGATGTGCCCGTAGCATGGAGCATAGGGCATAGAGCATAGGGCAAAGTGAAAAAAGGATTCAAGGAGCACAAGCGCACCAGAGCACCAGCCACCAGTCACCAGATAAGTGGGGTTGGGAAATTCCGCCAGGGTGCGAGACAAGAATGTCCCGCCTTTTATTACATTGCAAGACCCGACTCCATACCAAAAGGCACCTGTCATGCTATGCTTAAAGCAGCAGGCATAAAAAGAAAATAGGGCGTCACAAAAGTGCCGCCCTTGATTACGCTGATTAAAATTCAGATTACACAGATTAAAAACTTCGTCGGCAATATCTGTGTAATCTTTTCTAAAATCTGTGTAATCACAGGCTGGAACGTGTTTTGTGACAGCCTGAAAGAAAATAAAAGGGGGCTTGAATGATTGAATTAGAATATTCCCTAATTATTGAAGCAACAGAAGAATCTGACTATTTTGGTTTTTATTCTCCAGATTTAGAAGGCTTTTCAGGGATAGGTCATTCTATTGAAGATTGTATCTATAAAGCAAAATGGGGAATGAAGGAACATATTGAACTATTAAAAGAACAAGGATTATCTATCCCTCCTCGGAATCCTATCCCTAAAATAATTGTTCAAAACGAAGAGAAATTGGCAGTTGCATAATTCAGAAGAAAAGGAGTCAGAGTGATTTTCCTATTAGAAACATAGGTGAGAATATAATAAAAGATAATTGAATACAATAGAATAAGGAGGTGCTTCACAAATGTCTAAGGTAGTAACATTGCGATTATCGGAAGAGGAATATGAGAGGATACAAGCAGCGGCCGGAATTGAACATCGGCCTATCTCCAACTTCATAACAACCATGGTTCTAAAAGAGATAGAAGAATCCTACTACGTAGACCCCATTGAGATGGCTCAGATCAGATCGGACAAAGGGCTGTTAGAGAGACTGAA
>CAZVBB010000158.1:0-2991 GCA_964625285.1 uncultured bacterium
AAAGGAGATAGTTTGAGATGATTGAAGGAGCAATAGAAAAAGCAGGTATATTGGTTGAGGCATTGCCTTACATCAAGAAATTTCATGACAAAACGATGGTCATCAAGTACGGTGGCAGCACCATTGGTGATTCTCATATGGAGAAGAATTTTGCCTTGGATATCGTTCTAATGAAGTATGTAGGAATGAATCCGGTTATGATTCATGGTGGTGGACCATTTATTACGAAAGCACTTAAGGAGAGTGGGAAAGAATCGCAATTCATTGAAGGACTGCGCATCACTGATGAGTACGACATTAACATTGTTGCCGGAATTCTTGCTCAGGTAAATCAGAAAATCGTCTCACTTATCAGAGAGGTAGGAGGGGAAGCTATTGGATTGGAGAGCGTCATTGAGGCACAGCGATTGGCTCCTCTTGGTAGATCAGGCAAGAAAATAGACATTGGTTTTGTGGGTGAAGTAAAAGGGGTAAGCGCTGAGGTCAAGAGACACATTAAAGAAAAAGCTATCCCAATCATAAACCCGTTGGGAAAAGGTGCTGAAGGAGAGGCCCTCAATGTGAATGCTGATGATGCTGCTGCTAAAGTAGCAATAGAGCTCAAAGCAGAAAAGTTTATCATTTTAACCGATGTCCCTGGAATTATGAGAAACTGGACAGACAAGGACTCTCTTATGTCTACATTGACATTGGATGAGGTTAAGTTCTTAATTAAGAAAAAAGTTATTATGGGTGGGATGATTCCCAAGGTAAAGGCTTGCATCAAAGCACTTGAGTGTGGAGTAGAAATAGTTCACATTCTTGATGGAAGGGTTAATCATTCATTATTACTGGAGATATTTACAGATGCTGGAATTGGAACCCAGATAATAAAATGAATATGAAACAGATTGCTGAATTAGATAAAAAGTGCATTATTAATACTTATGGCGAGCGCCCCTTATTAATAGTCAGAGGCCGTGGAACACAGGTATGGGATGCTGAAGGGAAAGAGTACCTCGACTTCTTCTCAGGCATCGGGGTAAATATTCTTGGGCATTGCCATCCAAGAATTATCTCAGCAATTAAAGAGCAAAGCGAAAAGTTTATTCATATTTCTAATCTTTACTACAATGAACCTCAGGTAAGACTGGCAGAATTGCTGACGGAAAGGTTTAATGGAAAGTGTTTCTTTGCTAATAGTGGAACAGAGGCAAATGAGGCAGCAATCAAGTTAGTAAGAAAGTACTACCAGGGGTTATCACACGTCTGCAAGAAGAGATATAAAATTATTACGATGGTGAACTCATTTCATGGGAGAACACTCGGGGCTCTTGCTGCTACAGGGCAAGCCAAGCATCAGAATGGATTTAGTCCGCTTCCACCTGGCTTCGAGCATATTCCATTTAATGATATAGATGCTGCATCAAAAGCAATAGATGAGGAGACAGCGGCAGTGATGGTTGAGCCGATTCAGGGAGAAGGCGGAAACAATGTTGCTTCAGATGATTATCTGCACTTCCTGAGAAGGTTGTGCAATAAGGAAGGTATTATTCTTATTTTTGATGAGGTTCAGTGTGGCTTTGGGAGAACAGGAGAGTTCTTTGCCTATAAACATGCAGGGGTCGTGCCCGATATTCTAACACTGGCTAAACCCATTGGCGGCGGGCTCCCCCTCGGGGCAATGCTGGCAAGAGATGAGATTGCCAGCGCATTTTTGCCGGGAAATCATGCTTCAACGTTTGGAGGTAATCCCATTTCCTGTGCTGCTGGGATAGCTCTTATTGAAACAATAATAGAGGAGAATTTACTGGAAAACGCCACTATAATGGGAGATTACCTTTTCAAAAGACTAAAGTCTCTTAAAGAGAAAAATCCTTTTGTTGTTGAGATAAGAGGGAGAAATTTGATGATTGGGATGGAGCTTGCCTTTGGTGGAAAGGAAGTTGTCCGCCAATGTCTTCTAAATGGGCTCTTAATCAATTGCACGGCAGAGAATTTCATCCGCTTCCTTCCTCCCTTAATTATTACTAGGAACGAAATTGACAGGGCACTATCTATACTTGAGCCTATTCTAAAAGAGGTTCAGGCTCAAAGGAGCAAAGGAAAATAAATGAGAAGTCTAATCTCAACTCTTGACCTGAATAGTGACGAGATAAGAGAAATATTTGCTCAGGCGACAAGATTAAAGGCAGAAAAAAAAGGACAGGAAAAATTACTTCACGGGAAAACACTTGGACTTCTCTTTGATAAACCATCTCTGCGTACAAGAGTGTCTTTTGAAGTCGGAATGCATCAACTCGGTGGATATACTCTTTACCTTAGTTCAAAGGAGATAGGATTAGGGAAAAGGGAATCAGTGAAAGACATTGCGCGCACTCTTTCCCGCTATCTTGATTGTTTAGTAGCGCGGATAATTGACCACACAATTATTGTTGAGCTCGCTCACGAAGCCGATATTCCAGTAATTAATGGACTCTCAAATCTGCTCCATCCCTGTCAGATATTATCCGATTTATTTACTATTATGGAAAAAAGAGAAAAAAGGCTGAAAGATATTAAGATTGCTTTTATTGGTGATGGCAACAGCAATACGGCTAATTCCTGGCTTTGTGCAGCAGCACAGCTTGAAGTCAACCTTGCTATTGCTACTCCTTTAGGGTATGAACCTGATACTACAGTATTATCGAAGGCAAGGGAAGTAGGCGGGGAGTCTTTTTTGAGGAAAGTTTGCGTTCTTCGCAGCCCGGTGGAGGCAGTCAGACAAGCCGATGTTATTTATACCGACACCTGGATAAGCATGGGGAAAGAGAAGGAAAGGAAAGAAAGAAAAAGAGCATTTCGACGTTTTCAGGTTAATGAAGAGCTGCTTCAGGCAGCTAAGCCTGATGTGATGGTGATGCATTGCCTGCCGCTTCATCGTGGAGAAGAAATAACCGATACAGTAATAAATAGCTCACAATCAATAATTTTTGACCAAGCAGAAAACAGACTTCATCTCCAGAAGGCGAT
>CAZVBB010000159.1:0-2981 GCA_964625285.1 uncultured bacterium
TCCCGGCACTTTTGAGGCAGGCCGCTTATCTTTTGTCTGCTCAGTATTTACCTGCACCCCATCTATCACCCTCAGCTTTGACACTCTTCTCCATTCAATGTGCTTTTCAATATCAGGAAAATACATCCTTATCGCTTTCCACAGCTCATTCTCCCTCTTGCCGGCAGCGGTAGAATTCTCCATATCTTCCAATGTTGTTGGGAAAAACCAGGTCAAAAGCTGCTTGCCTTGCGGAGCAACAGAAGGCTCAAGATTTGAAGTTATCAAACCGAAAGTCTTTGGGTCATAAGTATAAAGTAAGCCGCTTAAATCACTAATATGTTCTTTAAGTCCAATATCAATGAAAACTCCAGAGGTTGGAAGCAAGTTCTTGCACATTGTCACATACTCTGACTCAAAGAGATTTTCCGACATGACGGAAAACATCTCCTGGACAGGTATGTTAATAATCACATTCCTGGCATCATATATGATTTTACCTACCTTAACTCCAACTGCCTTCCCTTTTTCAATTATAACTGAATCAACTCTGGAGCCTGACTTTATTTCTCCATTGCGTGTGATTGTTTTGGTAATTATCTCATAAATAGACTTCCATCCTCCCTTAGGATACTCTGCTGAATGACCCAGCTTTGCAACCTTTCCCATATTATGAAGCATTTCACCAACAGAGGTCTTCTCAATGAACGGACAGACCATTATAGAGGCAGATACGAGTTGAAAATATCGTGCAAGCCCACCACTTATTTTCATTTCCTCCAGCCACTCTCTGAGACTCTTTTCCATATAATCGTCAAAGTCAATTTTCCCTTTTTTAATTTTCAACATCACTTTTATTGCGCTCAGTTTTTCTTTGAAAGAAAAAAGGCTTGTTTTTACAAAGTCTGCAGGTTTAGTTGGAAACATTTTTCTTTCGCCATCCCGGTCAACAACAAAAGATTTTCCTAATTTAACAAACTCTATTTTCTCCCCAATATGATTCATAACCTTTGCCAGAGAGCTATAAGGGCCAAAGCGAACAAGGTGAACGCCATAATCAACGATAAATCCATCCTTTTCCCACAAGAATGCTCGTCCACCAATGCGCGAGGATTTCTCAAGGATTAATACCCTCCCTCCATCATGGGCAAGCATTGCTCCCAAAAGCAGCCCATTAATTCCGGACCCAACAATAATATGGTCATACATTCCTAATTCCCCCCTTTGCACCAATCAATAGTACACCAGTCACCAGACAGGACATTCTTATCCCGCTCTTTAAAATTATAAAATACAATACACAAATCACAAACAATATATAATTACGAAATCACAATGACCAAAACTGGCAAAAGCTCTATTCTCTATAATCATCCTGGTTAATTCATACCTGAATTGTAGTTGTTTTGTATTATCCGCTGTTAGGCGCTGTTGGTCGTTTCTTGTTGTTCTATCCCTTTCATTAACCTATTTACAATCTCCTCTGCGGTTTCCAACATTTCTCTTAACTCTTCTTTTGAGCAAGAAGTAACAGGGCCTGGAGGATATCGCTCTTCATAATAGAATCCACTTAATTTTCTGCCGAAGTCAAGATATCTTTGAAATTCAGCATCAAAATTCATAGCCTCCGTTATGAGTAATTCAAGATCGTGTATCTTCTTTAATTCCCACCCATTATGGATAAGAAAACCTTTCAAATATTTTTCAATGGCCTGATGAATATGAAAAACCGCTATATCAAAATACCCATCTTCCTCGAGAAGGATTTTTGCAACATCTAAGTCATGGTTTCCTCTTTCAAACCACTCTTTAACCACTTCTTCCTTCATATAAGACAACCCCCTTTTTGAGTATTTCATTAATAAAATCATCTCCTATCCTAAGGCGTCTGTCTAATTCATTAGGAGTATATACCAATGGCGATATTGGGATTTTGCAATTCGGGTTATAAATTATTTTTTTAACCAGTACAAACCTATCGACTCTTCTTTTATCAGTATTTTTCAAAATCAAGATGTCTAAATCACTATCTTCCTCTGGATTGCCATAGGCATAGGAGCCAAATAAGATAATCTTTAGAGGCTTATATTCTCTCTTTAGCTTCTCAACGATTTCAGATAGTATATTTTTTACTTCGTCTTTCATTCTATATTCACCTTATAAGTTTCCAATTGTATTCTCATTTATGATAAGTAGTTTAAGATTTATAAAGATTAACATCAAAAAACGAGTCTCAGGGCAAAATTCCAACGCTCTTTACTAAAAGAATGTAAAATTAGCCAGTAATTATTTTTCAAAAGGCCGCACTCAAGCGACCAATGGTATATAACATTTTGCGGATAAAAGAAGTTGCCGAAGGCAATTTAGGCGTAGGTGCGAAGCAGCGAAGCCTTTTATCCACTGTTAGGCGATGTTGCTATACTGAATTATAGAATATTCTCAAGATTTTTGAATTCCTTGATAGCGTGTCTGTCAATAACTTCTCTTATTTTTTCAGTAAATACAAACTTTCCTACAAACCAATTAAAGATTTTCCCCAAACCCTTGTCAGAAAAACCCACTTCAAGCATATGAATAACTTCTGTATCATTACCTATCTTTTTTATTGGTAAAGAGAAATATATTGGGTAAAGAGTCTTAGCCTTGGTTTTTGCTCGAATTGAATCAGGTAAATTGTCTTCAAATTCAACAATTTCTAGCTTCATTCTAATTCTATATCCTTCAAGTATTTCATCAAAATAAAAAATACTTCCAACCCGATTTTCCGTTTCCTTAATTAGCTTGACATCTTTATGCGCGGTAGGTTCCATTTGAATATATCTCTCTTGATTTAGGTTCCAGATAAAATCAAAAATCTGCTGAGGAGATTTCTCTTTGATAATTATTTTCGTAATAACTTTTATCATTTTATCCTACTAATTGCTTTAAGGCAATTTCGCCTAACTCGTTTTTATACGAATTGTTTTCGTAAAACAATTATTTCTTGTTACTTACCCAAGAAC
>CAZVBB010000160.1:0-2962 GCA_964625285.1 uncultured bacterium
GGTATATCGCCGGTCATCATACCCATAGACATTGTGGCATCAGTACCAAGTTCTTTTAATGACTGGGCTGTCATATGCTCTCTGGTTTTTTTGTTTAACTCTTTCCGTAACTCTTTGAACTCCTCCGGCATTGAGGAGTCTACTTTACCTGACCCGTGGACGAGGATGGCCTTAAGTTTCTTGGAACCCATCACTGCTCCCATGCCAGTCCTGCCAGCGAAGTGAACGCCATTATTACTAATAGCAGCATATTTAACTAAATGCTCTCCTGCCTGTCCGATAGACAGCACCTCAAACTTTTTATCTACCGCCTTGTTTTTCTGTAACTCCTCAGTTACTGCATAGATTCCTTTACCCCACAAGTGAGAGGCATCGCGGAGCTCAACCTTATCATCATCTATAAACAGGTATACAGGTTGAGGAGCGGCATCGGTAAGGATTATCCCGTCATATCCAGCAAATTTTAGTTGTGCTCCGAAGTAACCACCACAGGTACTTTCACCCCATATCCCGGTGAGGGGGGATTTAGCACATACCGCAAATCGGGATACGCCGGGGAGGGTGGTACCGGTTAATGGGCCGGTCATAATGAACAGGGTATTAGCCAGACCGAGCGGCTCTACCCTCGGCTCTACCCGTTCCAGGAAAAGTTTGGCAGCCACCGCGCTGCCACCTAACAGGCTACGCTTGGTCTCATCATCCAGTTTAGACTGTGTAATCGCACCTGTTTTTAAGTTGACTTCCAGTATGCAATCCATATATCCGCCCATAATATCCTCCTCTGTCACCAGACAAAAGGTCACCGGTGCACCAGTCACCAGTCACCAGTTTACAAGTTAATAAGTTAACAAGTTGATAAGTTAATAAGTTAATAGGTTCACAGTTACCAGTTACTTGATAAATTAAATCTGCGCCAAAGGCGCTCATCGCTTGTGCTCTACAAGCTCATTGCTTGTTGAGCTAAAGCTCTCATTGCCTGATCATAAGGTTAAAGATATTATAACAATGATGCACAAGGAATTATGATTATAACAATGATGTAAAAGGAATAAATCAGAACGATGATCCAAAATTACAGATTAAAATTTAAAATGACGCGGAGTGTCATTCTGAACTCTTTCTCCTTCCTGTCATTCTGAGCGAAGTGAAGAATCTCATAAGATTGCCACGTCAAGTTCCCTCGCTATCGCTCGGGACAAGCCTCGCAACGACCCTTCAGGTCGGATTGTCACACCCTCACCTTGTTCGGGTTCGCAATGACAGCTCCGCTGTCATTTTTACTTTGTTTTTTCCCCTATGCCCTCTGCCCTATGCCTCCTAATCACCATGCTTTTTTAAGCACCTTCAGGTTCTCATCTGTATCCATAGGTTTTGGATTATATACTATGGCACCATCGGACATAGCAAGGTCAGCCACCTCTTCTAATCCGTCCTCAGGAACGCCTACTTCCCTCAATTTCTGGGGTAATCCTGCTTTTTTAGTTAGTTCCCAGATAGCATGCGCAGCCTTTTTGCCGGCATCCTCATCGCTCATTCCCTTCGTATTCACACCCAGTGCCCGGGCAATTGCAGCATATATTTCGGGACAGGCATCAAGGTTATACAAAATACCGTGAGGCAGAAGAATACTGTTGGCTACGCCATGTGGCACTCCGAACCGCCCTCCCACCGAATGTGCCAAAGCGTGCACTAATCCCACCTGAGCATTACTTATAGCAGCTCCTACTATACAGGCAGCAATAAGCATTTGCCCTCTGGCAATTAAGTCTTTGCCATCTTCCATCACCCGAGGTAAGTAATTAACAATCAGATGAATGGCATGGAGTGCAAAAGCATCGCCAATAGGGATTCTTTGCAAGGCGTGCATTGACTCAACAGCATGGCTCATAGCATCCATAGCAGTAGATGCTGTTAACTTAGACGGCATTCCCACCGTCATCAATGGGTCAAGTAACGCTACATTGGGGATAATGTGGGTATCGGCAAATATAAGTTTTCGCTTTTTCTGGTGGTCTTTAATGATGGCAGAGAATGTTACCTCGCTGCCTGTCCCGGCAGTGGTAGGTATTGCTATGTGAGGAATTGCCGGCTCGGTTAGCAGCTGAAATCCATCATAATCTTCCAACCGGCCACCTCCTTTAAGTGGGATGGCAATACCCTTGGCAGTATCTATGACACTACCTCCCCCTACACTCACCAGGCAGTCAATGTTAAGTTTTCTGGCAGTATCAGTGCCTTCATTGACAATATGGAGGCCAGTATCGGGCTCCACAGCACTGAATGTTCCAATATATCGCTTACCCAGTGCTTTCTTCACCTGACTGTGCAGATCAGTTTCCACCAAGTGCTTATCGGTAACAATCATCGTCCGCTTACTACCTAATTCATCTACTTCACCACCCACATCTTGAACTACTCCTTTGCCAAAGACTATCTTGGTGGGACAACGAAAAATGAAAGATAGGTTTTCATCATAACTCATAAATCACCTTTTATTTTAATCAAGAAACTCACTGAGCACTTTCGCCCGGGGACAGGCACATTCTATCTATGTATCCGTTCACGGTTCACCGAATGAGCCAGTCCCCTTCACTTGACCCCCATTAACCATTGACTGCTGACTGGTGACCTTTTATTCATCAAGGAACTCACTGGGCACTTTCGCAGCACATTTCACCAATTCATCAGAAGCCTTGACATACTTCACGATGGTAGGTAAGTCCCCTTTCAACTTGAGTTTGCCTTGCATCATACCTTTCACCGGACCCAGTCTTCCCTGCACCACCTGTTTCCAGTTGGCGTAAGTTCCTCTTATAACATAGGGAGCTTTTTGAGCCTCTTCAAGCGTAACCTTCTTTATTTCTCTGCACTCTCCATGCCATAGGTCAACCCACGCAATAAAATCCTCGGTCAATCCAATAGCTGGGTCGGCGTTAAATATCAATACAACAACCCCTTCCCA
>CAZVBB010000161.1:0-2902 GCA_964625285.1 uncultured bacterium
GCAGAAAATTAATTCCTATAATGAACTGCATGAGTGGTCTATAAATAACTTATCAGATTTCTGGGCGCTTATGTGGGAGTTCGCTGACATTAAGGCGTCAAAACCCTATGATACTATTATGACCGGTGCTGAACGAATGATGGATACTAGGTGGTTTCAGGGTGCCCGACTCAATTTTGCCGAAAATCTGCTTCGATACCGTGATAATCGAACCGCTCTCATCTTCAAGGGTGAGGCACAAGAGGCAGTTAGATTGACCTACGCTGAGCTTTATGACCAGGTAGCCCGTCTGGCAAAAGCCTTACGAGAATCAGGGGTCAGGGCAGGCGACCGAGTGGTTGGATTTATGCCCAATATGATGGAAACCGTTATTGCCATGTTAGCTGCTACCAGTATTGGTGCCATCTGGTCATCTTGTTCCCCAGACTTTGGCATCAAAGGGGTTCTCGACCGTTTTGGACAAACCAAACCAAAGATTCTTTTCACCGCTAATGGCTATTCTTATCATGGTAAGGTTTTTGATTCTTTAGGACAGGTCGCCTCTATCCTGAAAGAGCTTCCTTCAGTGCAAAAGGTGGTGGTTGTCCCTTATACTGAGAAAATGACAGATATTAGCCACATTCCCAACTCAATTCACTATCAGGATTTCTTGTATAGGGGAGAAATAGGTGGAATCCAGTTTGAACAGCTCCCCCCTGACCATCCTTTATACATAATGTACACTTCAGGGACTACTGGCTTACCCAAGTGTATGGTTCAGGGTATTGCTGGCGTCCTCATCAACCAGTTAAAGGAATTGAAACTCCATACTGACCTTAAGCGAGAGGATACCATTTTCTACTTCACTACCTGTGGCTGGATGATGTGGAACTGGCTGGTAAGTTCTCTGGCATTAGGAGCTACGGTATTGCTCTACGATGGTTCAGCTTTCTATCCTGACGCTGAAGTGCTATGGAAATTAGCTCAGGATGAAAAGATAACTATATTTGGAACCAGTGCCAGATATTTGGCTGAGGTTGAAAAGCGTGGGGTAGCTCCAGGCAAGAAGTATGATTTGAGCAGTTTAAGGACAATTCTCTCCACAGGCTCCCCTCTTCCTGCCAAGCACTTTGAATTTGTTTATCGGGATATTAAGCAGGATGTCCTCCTCTCATCCATTTCAGGCGGCTCTGACATTAATGGCTGCTTTCTTGCCGGAAATCCTATTGGCTCGGTTTATGCCGGGGAACTTCAGTGTCCGGGCTTAGGTATGAAAGTGCAAGCCCTTGATTCCTATGGCGTGCCAGTGTTTAATCAAAAAGGTGAATTGGTTTGTGCTACTCCTTCTCCTTCCATGCCTCTATATTTCTGGAACGATGAGAATAATCAGAAATATCATAATGCTTATTTCAATGTCTATCCCAATGTGTGGCGCCATGGAGACTATATCGAAATTACTGATACCGGTGCTATTGTTTACGGACGCTCTGATGCTACCCTCAATCCAGGTGGAGTAAGAATAGGCACGGCTGAGATTTATCGTCAGGTGGAGACCATTACTGAAGTTGAGGATAGCATTGTGGTAGGACAGAACTGGGAGAATGATGTCAGAGTGATTCTTTTTGTGAAGCTGGCAAAAGGCGCGGAGCTAACCAATGACTTGATTGGCAAGATAAGAACCACTATCAGGAAGAATGCTTCACCACGTCATGTCCCAGCCAGGATTATAGCCATTAACGACATCCCTTATACTCTCAATATGAAAAAGGTTGAATTGGCTGTCAGAAATGTAATCCACAACCAGCCGGTGCTAAATGTAGATGCATTAGCTAACCCAGCATCGCTCAAACTCTATGAGAATCTCAAGGAGCTCCAATCATAGCTGAGTCCCAATAATCACAAAAATCAAATCAGGGGACACAATACTAATTCTCTGTTGCCTCATATAAAAATCTATATGAAATGATTAGAACTTTTGCCTTCATAGCAGTACCTCTGCCAGCTCATTTTCTACTGCGTGCCCGTTTTTCATCTTGCTTATTGCCTCTTCCGAAAAACACTATAGGAGATAACCTAATTTTTTGTATAGATTTTTATATGAGGCAATGATATAACCTCATGTGGTTTTTTGATGAGGCGATTTGACAGATTGACGAAAAAAATTATTTTTCATACAATCCGTGAAATCGCGGATGTACTCGACGTTAGCGTTAATGATTTAATAAAATATGCGAAGCCAATTTGATAAAAATTATTACTATGGCGATGTTTATTCGAACTATGATAAATTCTTGGACTGGGGAAAAATAGCCAAAGATTTGATTAAACGGTTTGAGTTTAACTCTTTTTTAGATATAGGTTGTGGCTGCGGAAACCTGATTAAAGAAATAAGAAAACGAAAGACCGGTGTTGATGCATGGGGTATAGATATTAGTCAATTCGCTGTTGAGAAGGCTGATGATTCTTCAATAATTTTAGCCAATTGTAAAAAACTACCTTTTGATAATGAGCGTTTTGACACAGTGCATATCTTGGGAACCTTTTCTTATTTACCAACTATTGTTGACGCGAAACAGGCGGCGACTGAGGCATGGCGAGTAACCAGGAAAATTATTATTTTTGACGATGTTTATAATATCCCAGATGAAAAAAGCGACGATTACGACCCATATCGCAAACAGGTGTTATCTCAAAAAAAATGGTTTTCTTTGTGGCGAGAAATTGTTAGGGAAAACGCTTTGGTTGAAACATACAATGATGAAATAATTATCAAAAAATATGCTAAATAAAATTTCTAATAACTTTTTATTGCCGAGCGCGGCGTTTACTTTAAATCGCGGAAAAATAAAATTTTGGAAACCCTTCGGTAAAAGAAGGCCAAAGATTGGCGACCTTGTTTTTGGTGTTGTAACTAATTTGGGAC
>CAZVBB010000162.1:0-2897 GCA_964625285.1 uncultured bacterium
GAAACGTTAAATATTATTTCAAGCTATGAGTCATTAAACCATATGTTTTACCCGGGCGGCGGCGGCATGGATCTGGTTGAAGCACGAATGGCAGGCGAAGAGGGATGTATAGTTATAGATGTAGGGCGTACACATATACTAAAACCTAGAAAGCTAATATATGAAAATATTGAAAACGAAGCCGGCTGGTGTTACTTTATGTTAGAAGCAGAACCCATAAAACCATACGACAAGGATAGTGCGGGAGAATATTATGAGCTCTTAACTGAGATAACCCCGGGCGTATATGGGCCATGGCATTATGGTAATTATGGATATGATGATAAAGGCAAGCCTTTGCCCTCAGGCTATGATATTGTAAGACGCTTTTTGAAAGGCAATTTTGTAATATTCTCGAAAACATCTGTGTATAATAAAATCCCCTCAACATATGATGGAAGACACGAGCGGCACACCGATGCTGATTCTTTCCGGAGTTATATAGAAAACATGAGACTCGATCACAAAACACACGGCAATAATAGTTTTTCTAAGAAATACAGCAAAAAACAAATAACCGCAGCAGAGCGTAGAGAACGTAGAAAAGCGGAAGCAATATATGACGCGATGGAACAGGTCGAACGGTTTATTTGTGAAACATCCACTAATGTTGACTTTACAAAGGAGTACAAAGACGCAATTATAGCTGATGGGTCAAAGAAAACCGTAATGTTTTTATTGTATTTCAAAAATCGCTTGACAAGCTCGAGCTTTTTAGGCGAGGCGTGTTATGAACTTCTGAAAACCGGCTATTTTGTAAAAAAAGAATACCCGCTTTTTTCAAAAAAAGATAAATGCGGTATCCCCTTTGACAACATTGCACAAGTAAAGCATTTTATTAAAGCAGTTAACGAGAGGCTTCGTTCTATATGCTTAGAGTCTGACATTGAGTGGTTTCCCGATAAACTATCATTTGCTGTTGATATGATAAGAAATGCCTTGCCCGAACACCTTTTTACAAAGAAAGAAATCGAAACAGTATTACGCGATGGCAATGATCACCAAAACAACGCTTTGGTTATCGATGCTGAAGGGTTTTGTCGTTTGGTTGATTGGGATAACGAGACCCTGTTGTCTCAGTTTGCCGTAGTTCACGCGGGTTATCAAGCCTTTACTAACTATGTCGGAAAATATTCATCTTTAACCCATTTAGATGAGACCTATTTACGTTCGCTATACGGATGGTTAGTGCACTTAAAACAAGAGAAATCAATTTATGTGGATTATGAAGATGAAAGGCCCGAAGAAGAACAAAAAATTCTAAAAGAAATCTTCAACCTCATGGGCTTACAATAGATAATATTATGCTTCTTGAAATTCCTTAATATAATTGTAAAGCGTTGGCCGGCTGACATCCACGATCTTTGCAAAATCAGTGGCCGTTATCTCCCCTCTTTTCCACAGCGGATAATATTTTTTAAAGCCGGGCGGTATCTCGCGCGGCGGCCGGCCGATGGGGCGGCCGGACCTGGTTCCGTACCTTTTTGCCTTGGCAATCCCTTCACGGATCCGCTCCACGGTCAGCTCGCGCTCCATCTCGGCCACGGCGCCTAAAATAGTCAGCATAAACTTAAACATATTGTTATTATTGCCGGTATTGAAGCCTTCCTTGATGAAGTGAACAGTAATATCTTTATCTTTAAACTCCTGCACAATCAGGCGCAGGTCGTCGACGTTGCGGCCCAGGCGGGAGATACTCTCCACGTAAACATGATCGCCCGCTTTAGCTTCCAAGCGCAGCCTGTTCAGCTGCAGCCGGTCCGCGCTACTGCCGGATAGCTTGTCGCAATATTCCCGGTCGATCTGTATGCCCCTAAAAGCTTCTTCCTGACGGCGCAAATCCTGTTTCTCGGTGCTGACTCTTTTATAGGCGAAGTTCAAGCGCTTCTTCTCCCCCTTCCCGGTTGCCGCTATTTTAACAATGTTAAATTTAAGTTGCAATACATAATTTACACTTTTCCAAAAATAAAACCATTGAAATATAACAGTTTGTTTCAACTTACATGTTCGAAATTTAAGCGTCAATTTTAACTATAGTTTAATTTTACTAAATAAAATAAGATACTTGGCATGATCGGGGGCCTTAAATTTCGATAAACGTTATTTGTTGAAACCATGGTTCCGGATCACATGTAAAGAGTTCACACAATAATTTTAAAGCAGGGCTTACAGTAACACAGCTTCTGTATTGGTGCATAAGGGGGCACGGTGGTGGCCTTTGCGCGCGGCAGAATATTCTGGTAATGTACGTTATGCAATCAGACTGTGCAAGGGTCCAGCAGACATGATATCGCACTTAACCATGTTAGATGTAGCACTACTTCAGAGCACAATACAAATACAGGACAAACATTGCTGTCGCTCATTGCCTTAGCAAAAATCGTGTAATATTATGCCATAATCATAAAAGCGAGGTAATACTTAATGGATTTAAAACTACCAGGCAGCCCCGAAGCTGTTTTAACTCTAATCATAGAAGTATTCAAGGCTTGTTTGAAAGGCAAAGAACTTATCGAGAAGTTTAACAAAAAACATGACATGCTAAGATCGGCCGAAAAAAAATATTTAGAAAAATGTGAGCGTTACCTTGGGCGCACTAAAGTTCTTGGAAGGGAAGATTCCCTTGACATTAGGCGTGTTTATGTGAAATTAAATTTTTTAGATAAAATATCAAAATTTTACATCGTATCTTTCAGTGAGCTTGAAAAGACCTTCGAAAAAGATAGAAGAGGGTTCGGAACAATCATAGGCACAATCGAAGGTGATAAATTAATAAATCATCTAACTTATATTATTGATGATGAACGCTTGTCTGCGCTTCGTGGGCAAACGTCCCCCCTTTCGCATGAACAAAAAAG
>CAZVBB010000163.1:0-2885 GCA_964625285.1 uncultured bacterium
CCCTTGATTACAAATTTTCCATTGCTCTTTAAGACGCCGATGGAGGCGCACTCACTCCCCTTCATTATCTCTTCAAAATCCCGCGCATTTTTAGAGGATACGGTTATGATAAATCTCGATGCAGACTCAGAAAATAGCAAGAAATCATCCCTTTCTACTCCCTTACGGGGAACCTTTGACAGGTCAACTTCCATACCCAATTCTCCGGCAAAGGCGACTTTGGCAAGCCCTACCCCCAGTCCACCATCAGAGAGACTGTGGCAGGAAGAGATAATCCCTTTCTCTATTGCCCGGGATAGTCTTTGATATAGTAGTTTTACTTGCTCTCCATTAACCATAGGAACTCTGCCTATGCTATTCTCCTCTCCCATTAAACAAAAATACTCGGACCCTCCTAACTCAAGAGCTGTCTCTCCGAGGATATAAACAATATCTTCTGGGAATTTTGCGTCCATCGTAATGCATTTTCGCACATCACTGATTATTCCAATTGCCGAGATAAGAAGCGTTGGAGGAGCAGCTATCCTAACGGCCTTCCCCTTTCTATCAAATCCGTCAAAATCATTAAACATACTATCTTTTCCTGAAATAAAGGGAGTTCCAAATAAAATTGCATAATCATAGCAAGCCTGAGCAGCGCGCTTTAGCTCACCTAATCTCCACTCCTCATTAGCTCTTGACCAGCAGAAGTTATCCAGTAGCGCTATTCTCTCGGGGTCGCTACCGATTGAGATGGCATTCCTTACAGCCTCATCAATACAGCAGGCTGCCATATGATAGGCATCTAAATCACTGTAATTAGGCTTTATGGCAGTGGTAACGGATACTCCCTGCCAGGAATCAACGAGCGGCTTAATAACGGCGGCATCACTATGCACATCACACCTTACTCCTACCAGTGGCTTGACGACCGAGGCTCCCTGCACCTCATGGTCATACTGACGAACAATGTGCTCTTTGCTGCATATATTTAGTCTTGAAAGCATTTCTTTTAGAACCCCAGTCAGGTTCTGAGGTGGAGGAAGCTCTCTCATTCTCAGAGATGGAGGATGAAATACTCCGCGCATTCTCTTCTGTGGCAGTCCATTGTGGAGAAAATCAAGGTCAATAAACATTACTGTTTTTCCACGATATTCCACGTGACACTTCCCGCTGTCAGTAAATTTCCCCAGAACCGTGCCTACAACATCCCACTTATGACACAGCTCCATAAATCGGGTAAGTTTTTCTGGCTCTATCGCCAATGTCATCCTTTCTTGTGCCTCGCTAATCCAGATCTCCCAGGGGGCAAGTCCGTCATATTTAAGTGGAGCTGCCGTCAAATTAACAGAGCACCCTCCGCTTTCCTGAGCCATCTCGCCGATTGAGCAGGAAAGCCCACCTGCTCCATTGTCAGTAATGCTATTGTAAAGGCCAAGGTCTCTTGCTTCCAGAAGCATCTCGCTCATTTTTTTCTGAGTAATGGGATCGCCAATCTGCACTGCCGTTGGCGGACTCTCTTTCTGAAGACTTTCCGAGGAAAATGTTGCTCCATGGATGCCATCTTTGCCAATTCTTCCTCCTACCATCACGATTAAGTCTCCCGGCATCGCCTTTTTTATATGCGATGGCTTTCCATTAATCACTGCCGGCATTATTCCAACTGTTCCTACATAGATGAGCGGCTTGCCAAGGTATCGCTCATCAAACCTCAGGAATCCCCATGCAGTAGGAATTCCTGACTTATTCCCTCCATCCTCAACGCCTTTTCTTACTCCATCAAGAATCCTGCGTGGATGAAGGAGTGGCTTTTCCCCATTTTTATCTCGACAGGGCAGTTCCTTCTCATAATTCGGAGGGGCAAGACAATAACCATAAATATTCAGTATCAGCCTTGACCCCTTTCCCGTTCCGAGCGGGTCGCGGTTAACTCCAACAATCCCCGTTATGGCTCCACCGTAGGGGTCAAGCGCGGATGGACTGTTGTGTGTCTCTACTTTAAAGGTAAGATTCCAATTCTCATTAAATTTAACGATGCCTGCATTATCCGTGAACACCTTCACGCACCAGTCATTTTTCCCCGCTTTTTTTCTGATCTCATGCGTTGCTCCTTTAATGTAAGTTTTGAATAATGAATCAATTAGTTCTCTTTTGCCATTCTCCTCATATGCAAGAAGCCCGTTAAAAATCTTGTGCTTGCAGTGCTCGGATTGCGTCTGAGCAATGGATTCTAATTCAATATCAAGGGGGCTCTTCCCAAGCCCGACCCTGTTGCGTGCAGCAACAACATTGCCTCTGTTAAAATAATCTCTTATGATGCGCATCTCCTCCAGGCTCAGCGCCAATGGTCCACGGCTTCCTTCTTTCCCCATAATCCCATCTTTTCCAATTCTCTCTAGTTCTGCATCACCTACATCTAAATTAACTTCAACAATTTGTGGTTCATTGTTGAGTTGCACATAGGGTATATAGGGCTCTGCTTCTTTCCTGCCTGTGCCCGCCTGAGGCGGGCAGACAGGTCCTTCCTCTATAACGCGCTTATCAATTATCTCCCAGCGCTGAATTAATTCATTGGCAAGGAAGTCTCTAACAATGTGTTCTACTTCTACTTGTTTTAGTTGCCCGCTAATCAGATATTCTCGGGAAGCATAAACGTTTTCGGAGGCGGCAAAGCTTATCCCTAACAGTTCTTCAATTGCCTCACGGGCAGTGTGCCCGACAGGATCGGTAACACCAGGGCGGCAACCAACCTCCACAAGCCAATCAAAATCTTTTCTTGGCATCTTGTACGAGGATATCTGAATCAATGGGTCAGTAAATATTTCCTTGCGCACACGCTCTAACTCGGGAAAAGACAGTTCCTTATCAATGGTATAGACCTCAACTGTTTTTACTGAATCTACCTT
>CAZVBB010000164.1:0-2883 GCA_964625285.1 uncultured bacterium
TACCCAGAGACCTCTGATTACGCCGATTACAGGAAGATTACACCGATTGTCTCGACGATAAAAAATCTGTGTAATCCATATTTTATCTGTGTAATCAGAGATTTCAGACTTTTTCAGAAATCTCTTATATAACTTTTTCCTCTTTTAATTTCTCAATTTCTTCCTTAGTGAATTTTAACGCCTCAAGAATCATCTCAGAGTGTTCACCAAAACCAGGAGGAGGATCTTTAATTCTACCCGGGGTTTCAGAAAATTTTATTGGAATTCCGATTTGCTTGAGCTTTCCTTCAGTGGGATGCTCAATCTCGGTAAGCATCTTCCGATGAACTACATGAGGGTCAGAGAAGACTTCTTCAAGGGTATTGACTGGGCCATAACAGACTTCAAGCCCTTCAAGATTTTCCAGCCACTCCTTTTGAGTTTTGGCAAGAAAGATATTTTGAATTTCTCTTATTATCTTCTCTCCTTCCTCCCCAGTAGCAAATTGACACTCTATTAAGTCCTCTCTACTTATGGCAAGGCAAAAATTTCGCCAGAATTTTGGTTCCAGTGCACCGATAGTGATGTATTTCTTATCTTTAGTAGGATAGACTTGATAGCAAGGAAATTCTCCACTTAAAAGCATCTTTCCTGGTGCCGGGATTAGCTTATCGGCAAAATATTTGCCAGCGTGAATGGATAACCACGAGATAGCCCCATCTGTCATAGATATATCAATAAACTGTCCTTTTTTTATTTTTTCCCGGGCAATGATGGCTGTTAGAATAGCAATAGCTGCCATCAGGCTTCCACCCCCTATATCTCCAATCTGCACCCCAGGAATAACAGGAGTACCATCAGAACTGCCAGTTATACTCAAGATTCCAGCAATCCCAAGATAATTTATATCATGCCCAACTCTATCTTTGTAGGGACCATCCTTACCATAGCCAGAGATAGCACAAAAGATAATCATTGGATTAATCTTTTTTGCCTCCTCATAGCCGATTCCGAGACGGTCCATTATCCCCGGCCTAAAACTTTCTAGAACAACATCATACTCTTTAACGAGCCTCAGAAAGATTTTTTTCCCTGCCTCAAGCTTCAGGTTCAATATCATGCTTTTTTTGTTGCGATTGATAGATAGGAAATTGGAACTTTCTTTTTTTATAAAAGGTGGAAGCCACCTTGCATAATCCCCTCTCCCTGGCTCCTCAATCTTGAGTACATCTGCCCCTAAGTCTGCCAATATCATTGAACAGAATGCCCCGGGCAGTAGCCGCGTCAGGTCCAGAATTTTAATTCCTTCTAAGGGTGCAGTCATAGGATTTTTGCCTCAGAGGCTACATTTATCATCACTTCTGTGCCATCTTGATTTTTCACTGACATCTCGCACCGCAATGTATCTCCCTCTTTTCCGACTACTTTCCCTTCTATGGTGATTGTATCCCCCGGTTTTACAGGATTAACAAAGCGCACCTTAAGTTTTTTAAGTCGACCAGGGTCTCCCAGCCAATCAATGTTCATCTGGGAAACAAATGCCATAGTACAGAGCCCATGCAAGATGTTTCCTCCCAAACCAACGGTTTTTCCCCACTCCGGGTCTATGTGAATTGGATTAAAGTCTCCCGAAGCTCCTGCATAAAATATCGGCTGATACCTTCCCACCTCTCTTCGCAAAGGGGGAATTGAGTCACCTACTTTTACATCCTTAGCCTTAACCATTGTTTCTACCTCCTGACAACCATCTTCCAGAGCGCTCTGGTAACTACCTCTCCTTGTTGATTTGTAGAAATAGTCTTCAGTGCTATAAAATCCAGCCCTTTCTTTTCATAGATTTCCGCTATATGCCCTTCAGTGGTAATTATATCTCCGGCTTTAACTATCTTAAGAAATTCAAATTCCTGCTCACCGTGAACTATCATCGGCAGATTCAGTGACAGCTCTGAATCGAAAACCCACGTTTCTAACACTCCTTTGGCATAGATGACAGCAAAGAGAGGAGGAGCGATAATCCTGCCATACTTCGAACTTTTAGCTTGTTCCTCGTCTAAATAGAGGGGATTTAAATCACCCACTGCACTGGCATACTCCTTTATTTTTTCCTTACAAACCTCATAAGTCATAGGAGAGTACTTTCTGCCAGTAAATTTAGGGTCTATCACCTTAAAATCACCTCCTTAAACTCAGTGCACCAGAGCACCAGTCACCAGAGCACCAGTTTCCAATCTATGTACGGTTGATAGCATAGTTAATTCATTTTAAGTGCTTTTCTCAGCTCACATCAATATTACAGACCTAAATAGGTTTTTCTGAGGAATTCGTCGGCAAGCAGGTCCTGAGCGGTGCCTTCACCCACCAGATGTCCTTTCGACATAACATAGTTTCTGTTGGCTAAATCGAAGGCAAAGCTGACATCCTGCTCCGTCATCAGAATAGTGCTTCCTTGTTCATAAATTTCCCTGACGCGGGCAAACAAGTCCTCTTTTACCTTAGGGGCAAGCCCAGTGGAGGGTTCATCGATCAAGAAAAACTTAGGTTGCGACATCATTGCCCTGCCAATAGTGAGCATGAAGCGTTCTCCGCCGGAGAGCGTTCCTGATATTTGTTTCTCTCGCTCTTTTAAACGGGGGAACAGGTGATAAACCCTCTTCATATTTTCCTTCACCACCTTCTTATCTTTACAATTGAAGGCACCTGCCCTTAAATTGTCCAGAACCGTCATCTCCCGAAATGGCCTCCCCCTCTCTGGGCAGAGGACAAGCCCCCTCCTGGCTATCTCATGGGCGGGTAAGTTAATTATCTCATTACCATCAAATTTCACGCTGCCTTCAAGGGTTATCCTCCCAGCCCTGGTCCCCTTCAGGGTGTCCTTTTCCCATTTCACCAGCCCGGCGATGGCCC
>CAZVBB010000165.1:0-2863 GCA_964625285.1 uncultured bacterium
CTGCTCTCTATTCCCGCTATTCTGGGAGCATTCTTACATCAATTGAAAGAAATAAATTGGAGTGCAATTTACCCCGAATTTACCTTTTTTACTCTCCTTATTGGCACAATTGTCGCCATGCTAACGGGGTTAGTTTCCTTAAGAGTTTTATCAAAGATTACCATTAAGGGTAAATTACACTATTTTACCCCTTACTGCTTTGCTATAGGACTTTTTCTTTTTCTGTTCGGTAACTAAAGCAATTTGGTCGCGCAAAAGTGCCGCCCTCTCAAAGTCCTGCTGACTAGCCGCTTCCAGCATCATTTCTTTAAGCTCGGAAATTTTGAGGGAGCTTTCTGCAATATATCCTGCCCTGGGTTCTTTTAAAATATTACCTACATAATCGGCGGCTCCAGAGTTGAGAGCTATCAGTTCCCTGATTGATTTTTTAATAGTGCGGGGAGTGATATTATTCTCCTCATTAAATTTTTTCTGGCGGCGACTGCGTCTTTCCATCTCTTCAATTGCCCGCTTCATTGAGCTGGTGATTGTATCAGCATACATTAGCACTTCACTGTCTATGTTACGAGCTGCCCGTCCGGCAACCTGAATCAGAGATGTCTGGGAACGAAGAAATCCTTCCTTATCAGCATCAAGTATTGCCACCAACGTTACCTCCGGGAGGTCAAGTCCTTCCCGCAAAAGATTAATTCCAACCAGGCAGTCAAACTTTCCTATCCGGAGATCGCGGAGAATCTCAGCCCTTTCAAGGGTATCAATCTCTGAGTGAAGATAGCGAACCTTTAGCCCCATATTATGAAGATACTCAGCAAGGTCTTCTGAGGTACGCTTGGTAAGAGTGGTTACCAGCACTCGCTGTTTTTTTTTAGTTCTCTTTTTGATTTCATTGGCAAGGTCATCTACTTGTCCCGCAGTAGAGCGCACTGAAATCCGGGGGTCAATAATTCCGGTGGGACGAATAATCTGCTCAATAACAGTATCGCTCTTTTCCAGCTCATACGGTCCAGGAGTGGCTGAGACATAGATAGCATTTTTTACCCTTTCCTCAAATTCAGTAAAGTTTAAGGGGCGGTTATCAAGCGCCGAGGGGAGCCTGAAACCATGCCTGACGAGAGTTTCCTTGCGCGAGCGATCCCCATAATACATTCCCCGAATCTGAGGAATGGCAACATGGCTTTCATCAATAATCAAGAGATAATCCGGGGGGAAATAATCCATCAGAGTGTAAGGGGGCTCTCCGGGTAGCCGTCCGGAGAGATGGCGGGAATAGTTCTCTATCCCTTGACAGTAGCCAATTTCCTGCATCATCTCCATATCATATCTTGTCCTTGTTTCCAGTCGCTGCATCTCCAGGAGCTTCCCTTCCTTTCGCAGAACCGCCAGAGTCTCGGCAAGCTCCCGGGTGATAGAACAAATTGCCTGCTCAATTCTCGAAGGAGAGCTCACAAAATGCTTGGCGGGATAGATTGCAACTTTATCTCTCTCACGACTTATTTCAGTCGTCAGGGGCTCAATCTCCATTATTCTCTCTATTTGATCATCAGATAGCTCAATCCGCACTACCTTTTCTTCATAAGCAGGGAATATTTCTACGATTTCTCCTCTTACGCGAAATTTCCCCCGCCGGAGGTCAACATCATTGCGCTCATACTGAAGTGTAACAAGACGGCGCAGGAGAGCCTGACGCTCAATGGTCGCCCCTGACTCAAGAAAAAGAAATAGCTCACGATGTTCTTGTGGAGAACCAAGTCCGTAAATCGAAGAAACGCTGGCAACGACAACTACATCATCGCGAGAAAGAAGGGAGCTCGTAGCTTTAAGGCGCAGTCTGTCCAGCTCATCATTAATAGAAGCATCTTTTTCTATGTAGGTATCGGTCTGTGGAATGTAAGCCTCAGGCTGGTAGTAATCATAGTAACTTACAAAATACTCCACCGCATTATGCGGGAAGAAAGCCCTAAACTCACTATAAAGCTGAGCGGCAAGAGTTTTATTTGGAGAAATAACAAGAACCGGCTTGCCAAAGTTAACAATCACATTGGCAAGAGTGAAAGTCTTTCCCGAGCCGGTAACTCCCAGGAGCACCTGATGTCTCTTCCCGGCGGCAAGACCGGTAGTAAGTTTGGCAATCGCCTGCGGCTGATCACCCTGCGGCTTAAAATCGCTGATGAGTTCAAATTTAGCCATTATCCTTGCCTCGCGCTTCTGTCATATTTTAGTCCAAGTTAACAGGTATTCTATCATCAATTAAGGCCCAGGTGCCAATTATCATAATGCTTTGTCAATTAAATAACGATTGTATTGTAGTTGCCGACCTTGGTCGGCGGCTATCTGACTACAAATTTAGTTCAAGCCAAGCAAGCTTTGCCACTACAGATAACCGCTAACCTCTGGCAGTATAATTATTATGAAATCCCCCTCAATCCCCCTTTAATAAAGGGGGAAAAAGGGGGATTATAAGAGGGATATTAGACAACCGAAGGAGGTTGCAAAAGATGTCTACTCGACGAAAAAATTTTAGAAATTTTAATTTTTTCTTGACAGGATTGGGGGGGGTGGTACACATTACGGCAGAGGGCAGAAAGTAATTAGAAAGCACGAAGCACGAAATCCGAAGCACGAAACCGACTGAAAGTCGTCCTGAGCGAAGCGAAGGAACTCATTCAAATTACCAAATATTCAAAACTGACTTGCTTTGCAAGTCATTCTGAGGGCGAAGCCCGAAGAACCTCATCCTTTGTTGTCATTCTGAGGGCGAAGCCCGAAGAATCTCGTCCATCGTTGATACGGAGCAAAGCTCGTTTTTAGGTAGATAAACTTGTCAACTTGTTAACTTGTCAACTGGTACACTGGTGCCCTGGTG
>CAZVBB010000166.1:0-2842 GCA_964625285.1 uncultured bacterium
ATCTGGCATAACAAAATTGACACCTGTGTTTTTGTCGGTGTCCATTGTCACTATGCTAATTTAGCTTTAAAGATTATCAGAGGAGGAACAGACTGCTACACCATTGCCTTGTGCGGGGAGTTTGGACATGAAGATGCAATGATTACCCTGAGAGATGTCCACGTTGAAGAAGTGCAAAAATTAACAGAAGTGGTAAAGAAAGCTAAAGGAGGGTAAATACTCAGTGAACCCCGTTAGTCAAATGTAAAAATCAAAAATCAAAATGCAAAATGACAAAGCAAAAATCAAAAATTTTGCATTTTTATATGTAATTTTGATATTTAAATTTTGATATTTAATCTATTTAGCGTAAGACAGGTTTTACTTAACTTGTACGGAAATTAGTAAACGTGGTTGACTGAATACTTACAAAGGAGAAACTGTACAATGATAGAAAGAAAAGTAGTAGATCCAGAATATATGTTCAAACATGCTCCGCGTGAGAAAAAATTTCTTATTGGAAATGAAGCGGTTGCTGAAGCAGTGAAGCGAGCCAATGTGGATATAGCAATTGCCTATCCTATTACACCGCAGAGTGAGGCTACGCACATAGTGGGAGACATTTATGCTGAAGGCTACATAAAGGATTATTATCGGGGAGAGGATGAGTTCAATGTAATGAGCGCAGTTGCCGGTGCAAGGATGGGAGGAGCAAGAACATTTACCGCTACTTCCGGACCTGGCACGTTACGAGCTTTTGAAATGTTTCCACTCTGGGCTGGAGCAAGGCTACCAGTAGTCTGTGCATTTATGTGCAGGGGTGTAAATTCCCCGCTCTCCATCCAGCCGGATAACATTGAGATTGGATGGTTAATGGATACAGGGATGCTAATATTTCATGCGGAGAATCCTCAGGAATTCTTTGATATGACCTTGCAGGCATACGTTGTTGCCGAGCAGCCTGATGTCCACATACCAATCGGAGTATGCGTAGATGGCTTCTTTGTTACTCATACGCGGGAAATTGTTGAGGTAACCCCGGAGAACGAGATGCTGCCACCTTATGACCCCTCAATCTCGCCAGTACCAATAATGGACATGGAGATGCCGCCAATAAGACAGATGAGAGACCCGTTTGTTATGAAAAGCAACTACATAAGCTATAATACACATGCCAGTTGGCAGCAGGAAGTGAGAGCAGCAGGAGAGCGAGCAAGAAAACATATTGCCAGATATGTAGGGAAATCCATAGAGGTTACCAACCCCGATGCAGAGATATTATTAATGGCATCAGGAACTGCTGCTGCCCAGGCAAGAGTAGCAATGGAGCAGGCAAGAGCAAAGGGATTGGATGTAGGGCTGGCAAAGATCAGGGTAATAAGGCCATTCCCCGAGAACGAGGTCAGAGAATTGGCTGAAAATCCTCGCGTAATCATAGTTCCAGAGCATAACATTGTGGGCTGGCTTGCCCGTGAGATAAAGTCAAGGATTGACAACTCAGGTAAGGTCATAGGAGGCCCGCGAGTATTTGGCGGAATGACAATGCCGCCAGAATTTATACTAAAAGAAATAACAAATTGGAGGGCAAGATGACGAAAAAAAATATTGCAACAATATCCCCTGTTTTTGAAGATGTGATGCCTGAAGAATATAGGAGCCTAGTACATGACGGTCCCTATGGCAGGAATCTGGGAATAAAAAATCTTGGTACTTTTAAGGAGTTGATAGAAGAACACCCACTATGTGCTGGGTGCGGTCTCGCACTAGCAATAAGGCTGACAATGGCTTCTCTTCCCACCCCAGAGGATACAATCATAGTTGGAACTACAGGGTGCAATAGTATCCTTATGCCTCAACTGGCAATTCACAATATTCACTCCCTTTTCGGAAATCAGTCATCACTGGCAGTGGGTCTAAAGCGAGCATTAAAAATAAGATATCCGGATAAAAATAAAGATGTAGTGGTAATTGCTGGAGATGGCGGCATAGCTGACATCGGGCTTTCTCCTACATTGCACTCCTGGCTCAGAAGAGAAAATATTACTACGATAATGCTAGACAATGAGAGCTATTCCAACACTGGTGGGCAGGAGAGCGGAATGAGCTGCGAAGGAACTGTGCTAAATATGGCGCCGACAGGAAAGAAGTTTCCTAAGATACCGATGCCTGAGATAGCTAAAGATAGCGGTTGTGCCTATGTTGCCACAGTGAGCGTTGCTAATACAATGCGACTCGGAAAAATGGTAAAGAGAGCAATTCTCGTGGCAAGGGAAATTGGCCCAACATACCTTCAGATCTTTGTCCCCTGCCCTACTAATTATAAATTTGCCACCTCAGAGACGCTAAAGCGAGCAAAAGAACATGAGAAAATAACGGAATATATCTCTCCTGAGGCAGAAAAACTAATAAAGGAAGTATGAGATGTCAAAGAAGTAGAGAGTAGCAAGTAGAGAGAAACACACTGTTAAATTGTTAAATTGTCAAACTGTTAAATTGTTCTAAAAATATCCTCAATTTAGCAATTTAGCAGTTTAGTAATATATTTTCTCTCTACCCTCTACTCGCTACTTTTCAAGATAGGAGACAAATATATGAAATTAAGCATAAGAATGTCAGGGCTTGGTGGACAGGGTATGGTTACAGCCGCAAACTTACTGGGCACTGCAGCAGTAAAAGATGGAAAATACAGCATTGTGATTCCGTTCTTTGGTGCAGAAAAAAGGCTTGCTCCCACAGAAAGCTATCTTCGCATATCGGATAAAGAAGTGTATGAAAAAGGCGAAGCCGTTTATCCAGACATTATTATAGTCTTTCATGAGGAGGTAATCAGCAAAGGAAAATGCTACACAATGCCATTTTACGA
>CAZVBB010000167.1:0-2837 GCA_964625285.1 uncultured bacterium
TGCCATTCAACAAGGATTGGAGCCGCGATAAATATTGACGAAAATGTCCCAAATAGTATCCCGATTATCAATGTGATAGCAAATCCACTAATGGCTATTCCGCCCAGAACAAAAAGAGAAACCATTGGAATAAGAGTTGTTAGTGAGGTAAGGAGCGTCCGCGAAAGAGTCTGATTAATGCTTACATTAATAATTTCTGCATATGACTTGCCATGCATTGACTTCAGGTTCTCTCTAATACGGTCAAAAGTGACAATAGTGTCATTTATAGAATATCCAACGATGGTTAAAAGTGCTGCTATTATTGCAAGATCGAATTCTATCCTTAAAATAGAGAGTATTCCTACAGTAACTAAAACATCATGAATAAGTGCAACAACCGCTGCAATTCCGAACTTGAACTCAAAACGCCAGGCAATGTAGGTGACAACTAAAATAAGGGCAAAAATGAGAGCAAAGACTCCACTGCGTTGCATTTCTCTTCCCATTACTGGTCCAATTACATCTGTCCTTTTGAACTCCTCATCATCTATGAATAAACCATGAAATTTTTCATTGAGTTGAGCATCTATCGCTTGCACAGTTACTTCGTAATCCTCGCCCTTTCCTATTCTGATTAAAACTCCTTTATTATCACTAAACTGCTGAATCCTTGCTCCTTCTGCTCCAACTCCAATAAGCGCCTCTCTGATGTCCCCTGCATAAACTGGAGAAGTAAAATGACGCTCAAGAAGCACTCCTCCTCCAGGACTTAAATCAATACCGAAGTTCCTTTCACCCCTTGCAAAAAATATAATCATACCTGCAAAAAGCACCAATGCTGAAAGAGTAAATGCCTTTCTCCTATGTCTAATGAACCTTATTCGGGGAACATCAACAATCTGGAGCATTTTAAGCGCTGCGAAAGATTTCCGACTTGCCATTAAATCAAGAATTAACCTTGTAACCACAATCGCAGTGAACATACTGCTGATAATACCAATACTTAAGGTAGTTGCAAATCCCCTGATAGGACCTGTCCCAAACCAGAAGAGAACCACTGCTACAATTAAAGTAGTAAGATTGGCATCTAAAATTGTCAGGAATGCTCTCTGATAACCTGCGGAAATGGCTGAACGTATTGCCTTTCCACTCTTTACTTCTTCTCTAATTCTCTCAAAAATAAGAATGTTGGCATCGACAGCCATGCCGATGACAAGTATAATCCCTGCAATTCCAGGGAGAGTGAGAGTTGCTCCTAACATTGAAAGCACTGCCAATATAATAATGAAGTTTAAAGAAAGGGCAAAAGTGGCAATTAATCCTGCTTTAAGATAGTAGATACCCATGAGAAAAGCAATGCCGATGAGTCCAATAATCCCTGCCCTCACCCCAGCATGAATTGAGTCAGCTCCCAAGGAGGCTCCTATTATCATCTCCATTTCAGTAGAGATGGGAGCAGGAAGTGCTCCTTCACGAAGGACGAGAGAGAGGTCCATCGCCTCTTCACGGGTAAAATCCCCTGTAATAATTGGTCTAGCCCCTACCCTTACCTTCATAAATGGAGCTGAATAAATCACATCGTCAAGAAGTATTGCCAGAATTGTAACTTCTCTTTCCTCATTATATGCTCTCTCGGCATGGCGAGAGATTCGGGACATTATTGCCCCACCATGACGGTTGAACTCTAACTGAATTACTCTGCGATGAAATTCATCAAAGCTTGGAAAGGCATTTTCTAATAAATCACCTGTGAGAACAGGGTCCTCCTCTAATAGATAAAGATTACGAAATCTTCTCTCTCCCTCTCCAAGAGGATGAGTCATTGCAAAGGAGTAACCCTCAGGAATGAGAGCTAATATCTCCTCTTTCTGAAGGACTGAATTTATTAGGGCAAAGTCATCTTCGCTGAAAGAGACCATATCGAATGGAGCCCCAATATCGGTAAGTTCTTGGCGATGATGGACCGGGAATGAGATTTCCTCATTTTTTACTGCTAATGTCGCCCTTATATCTGAAATAACCTCGGATATCAATCCAACTGGCGCAGCAAGTTTAAATTCAAGAAAAGCGGTTCTCCTGATAATCTCCTTTGCCCGTTCCGGGTCTCTCATTCCTGGCAATTGAACGATTATCCTTCTCTCCCCCTGCGGCTGTATCAGTGGTTCTGCTACTCCAAACTCATCCACCCTTCTTCTTATTCGCCCCAATGTCCCATCAACGGCAGTTCTTTTAATTGTTGTAGCTTGCCAGTCGCTAAATGTAAGGACAATTTTAGTAGGGCTTGCCCTCACCAGATCCCAGATGTTTTCATCAACAATATCTCTAATTGCTTGATAGTCATCCTCATGGGTGAAGGAAATGTTTACTATTTTTTTATCCTGAAGTAACCTTATTCCCTCAATGTGACGCAACTCTCGCTTCAAGGTCTCTACGTGACGAGCAATTTCTATCTCTAATGTCTTGTCGGTATCCACCTCAAGTACAAGATGTGCCCCTCCCTGGAGGTCAAGACCAAGATTAAGCACTTCACCTCTTAACAGTCCAAGCCTATGATAATGTGCTTTTTCCTGCTCAGTCAGTTCAGCAATTTTTTCTCTCTCTACTTCGCTTAGCGCCCTACCCGCTTCTTTTCTTACAACAAGCTCAGCAATTTCCCTCTTTTCTCCAGGAAGAGAATACCACCTGAAGTTAGCATACACATAGTAAAGAGAAACCGCGATAACACCTAAAACCAGTATTGCCTTCCACTTCATAATTTTTTCCTCTAAGGTAAATATTCAGTAAACACCGTCTAAATAACTATACGAACTAACCCAATGGTAATGTCCTAAAATGTCTGTAAAAAGGATTAGTGC
>CAZVBB010000168.1:0-1632 GCA_964625285.1 uncultured bacterium
CATTCTATGAGTGACAATTATAAGCCCATTACTAAGAGTTGTTTCCGAATACATTTTTCTCTCCTATCACCACTGCACCAGTCACTTGATAAATTAAATATCAAAATGCAAATATCAAAATTACAGATTAAAATTTAAAATGACACGGAGTGTCATTCTGAGCCCGAAGGGCGAAGAATCTCATAAGATTGCCACACCCTCACTTTGTTCGGGTTCGCAATGACGGCTCTGCTGTCATTTTTACTTTGTCATTTTGCATTTTAATTTTTGATTTTTACATTCTACTTTCTTATACCCTATGCCCTCTGCCCTCTGCCTTTAGCCACCAGTCACCAGATTTACTAACTTTCCACGGGCAATAATAACTTTTTTTACTTCCTTCCCGACAAGCCATTTTTGAATATGCTCATCTTTGAGAGCATTTTCTCTTAAAACTTCCTCGCTCGAGTTAGCAGGAAGTGTAATTCTTCCTCTTACTCTGCCATCTACCTGGATGATAATCGTTACTTCCTCTTCCTTTAAATGAACTATGTCATAGGAAAGCCAGCGCTCATCAAAAACACTTCCCTTATGACCTGCTATTGCCCAGAGTTCCTCTCCAAGATGAGGAGCGAACGGTGCAAGAAGAAGAAAAAGGGTTTTCATTCCTTTCTGCCAGTCGGACAGTGCAATTTGCCGCCTTTCCTTTTGCAAATAGCTGACATACTCCATCAAAGCGCTAATTGCGGTATTGAAGTGAAATTTTTCCATGTCAGCAGTAACTCTCTTTATTGTACTGTGCTTTATCCTTTCTAACTCCTTAAGATTAGCCGTTATCCTCTGATGATGATAGTTTTCATTAGCCATTTTCCAGATACGGGTAAGGAAGCGGGAAATTCCTCTTATTCCACTATCATTCCAGTCGCCACCTTCTTCGTATGATCCCATGAACATAAGATACATCCTGAGTACATCAGAACCATACTGATTGATTAGAGCGTCCGGATTGACGACGTTTCCCCGCGACTTGGACATCTTTGCACCTTTGTTTGTAATAACCCCCTGATGAACCAGTCTCATAAAAGGCTCATCAAAATGAATTAACTTGAGGTCATAGAGAGCCATAGTGATAAAGCGGGCATAGAGAAGGTGGAGTACTGCGTGCTCAGCCCCGCCAACGTAGTGGTCTACCGGCAGCCAATTTTTTACTGCTTTGGGGTCAAATGCTCCCTTTTCATAGTGAGGGTTTACAAACCTCAGGTAGTACCAGGATGAACAGACAAAAGTGTCCATCGTGTCTACTTCGCGAAGCGCTTTCTTTCCACATTGAGGACACAAGGTATTGACAAAATCTGGAATGCTTGCCAGGGGAGACTCTCCACTACCATGTGTTTTTTTTAAGTCAATCTCAGATGGCAGGAGGAGAGGCAAGTCATTTTCAGGAACAGGCACTTCCCCACAGGACTCACAATAAATTATTGGAATTGGAGCGCCCCAATATCTCTGCCGCGAGATAAGCCAGTCACGCAGCCTGTAATTAATCTTCCATTTCCCTTTTCCCTCTTTCTCCAGGCAATCAGCAATCCTTTCTCTGCCATCTCTGGATGAAAGTCCATCAAAGGAGCCAGAGTTAATCATTTTTCCTTCTCCAGT
>CAZVBB010000168.1:1732-2826 GCA_964625285.1 uncultured bacterium
GGAAGATTAAATTTTTTAGCGAACTCAAGGTCTCGCTGATCATGGGCGGGGACCGCCATAACTGCCCCCGTGCCATAAGATAAAAGGACATAATCAGCTATCCAAATGGGAATTCTCTCTCCACTTAATGGATGAATAGCATAGCTACCGGTAAAGATGCCTGTTTTCTCTCTGATGACGGAGGTTCTTTCAATCTCAGTTTCTCCTTTTACTTTTTCAGTGTATGCAGCAACTTCTTTTTTTCTTGAATGAACAGTTAACTCATTCACGAGAGGATGTTCAGGAGCAAGCACCAGATAAGTAACACCAAAAAGTGTATCAGCGCGAGTAGTAAAAACATCTATTGTTTGACTGCCTCCCTCAACAAAAAAGCTCACCTCTACTCCTTCGCTCCTGCCGATCCAGTTTTTTTGCATAAGAACTGTCTTTTCCGGCCAGTCTATTTTCTTATGCCCCTCAAGGAGACGGTCAGCATACTGGGTGATTTTGAAGAACCACTGCACAAGGTCCTTTTTTGTTACTGCGGAACTGCATCTTTCACACCTTCCCTCAATTACCTGCTCATTAGCAAGGACAGTATGGCACCTGGGGCACCAGTTGACCGGAGCTTTTTTGCGATAGGCAAGTCCATTTTTGTAAAGTTTCAAGAATAGCCATTGTGTCCACCGGTAGTACTCTGGAGAGCTGGTATCTATTTCTTTATCTTGAAAGTCATACATTGCCCCAATTGCCTTAAGTTGTTGTCTGATTTGCCTGATGTTTTCTGCTGTTGAATGAGCAGGATGGATACCTTTTTCAATGGCATAATTTTCTGCCGGCAGTCCAAAAGCATCGTATCCCATCGGTTCAAATACACGGAATCCCTGCATTTTTTTATATCTTGCCCACGTATCCGTCGGACCATAATTATACCAGTGCCCGATATGTAATTTATCGGAGGAAGGATAGTTAAACATAACAAGACAGTAGTATTTGTGCCTCTCCGGATGTGAAGTATCAATCCGGTGCGCGCCGCTTTCTTCCCACCGCCTTTGCCACTTTATTTCAATATCTTTGAATGGATACATAACTAAATCAGTGCACCAGAGCACCAG
>CAZVBB010000169.1:0-2804 GCA_964625285.1 uncultured bacterium
TGCCTTTATTGCCCGCTCTACTGTCATTTTCAATGTCATCTGGGACATTGGACAATTGCCACAGGCACCGGTCAATTTTATCTTGACCACACCATCCTCAGTCACATCCAGCAAGTCTATGCCCCCTCCATCTGCCTGCAACAAAGAGCGCACCTTATTTAGAGATATCTCCACTTTTTCTTTTAACTCCATGTCTTTCCTCCTTAATCCAGAGCACCAGTCACCAGAGCACCAGAGCACCAGTCTATAGTCTATAAATTTCCTATTACCTTTTTAGATAAAAGGCATAATAATACAAATTTGCTTATTTGGCAAAGGATTTTTGTTTGTATATAGAAAAATACACTCGCAGAGCGTGGGACAAACAGTCTGGAGATTATAAGTAGAAAATTATTCTGACTACTTTTCTTGTGTATTTTCATCTACTCTTGTCAAAGAAATTAGTAGAGGTCTCTGAAAAAATACTCAGAGACCCCTGATTACACCGATTATCTCAACAATAAAAAATCTGTGTAATCCATATTTTATCTGTGTAATCATAGATTTAGGACTTTTTCAGAAATCTCTAGTATTATGTCCTCTGATTTTATCATTTCATTACAACAGACAAAATCATCTTTTCGTCTAATTTTGATTGACAATTCGCTTAAATATTGTATAAACTTTTTTAAAATGCGGAATAAATATAAAAATAAATGTTGGACAGAAAGGAGATTCAAATGACAGGTGCGCGATCCGCTTCAATCTTTCCCTCCGAGAACACTATACCGGAGAAGTGGCGCATCCCCTCGCCCATAGAGCAACGTCAATATCTCTGCGATGGCGTAATCAAAGAATGGACTGGCCCGCAGCAAGACGTTCTGTCGCCTGTATGTGAAGCAATCCACGATAGCGTTCAACAGAAACTCATCGGTAGTTATCCCTTGCTCAGAGAACAGCAAGCTTTGGAAGCTCTTGATGCAGCCTCCAGGGCTTACGATGACGGCCGAGGGGTGTGGCCCACCATGTACGTTGAGGAACGGATCAGACATGTAGAAGCATTTGCCTATAGGATGAAAGAGAAGCGGGATGATGTTGTCAAACTCCTGATGTGGGAGATAGGAAAGACACTTCCCGATGCCGAGAAGGAGTTTGACCGGACAGTCGATTACATAAGGGATACTATAGATGCACTGAAAGATCTAGATCGCGTATCGTCACGTTTTGTTATTGAACAGGGGGTGATCGGGCAGATTCGCCGCGCTCCGCTTGGTGTGGTGCTTTGCATGGGCCCGTTCAATTACCCGCTCAATGAGACTTTCACCACCCTGATTCCCGCACTGATCATGGGCAACGCCGTAATTTTTAAGCCGCCCAAACTTGGAGTGCTGCTCCACCAGCCACTTCTTGAGGCATTCCGGGATTCCTTCCCCAAAGGTGTCGTTAATTCAGTCTATGGAGAGGGGCAGAAGGTCATTGGCCCACTAATGACATCTGGAAGAATCGATGTATTGGCATTCATTGGCAGCAGTCGAGTTGCTGACATACTGAAGCGGCAGCATCCAAAACCGCATCGCCTGCGTTGCGTACTCGGACTCGAAGCCAAGAATGCAGGGATCGTTTTGAAGGACGCGGACTTGGATCACGCAGTAAAGGAATGCGTTCTCGGCGCGCTCTCATACAACGGTCAACGGTGCACGGCTCTCAAAATGTTATTTGTTCACAGAGACATTGTCGATGCCTTCATCGCAAACTTCAGTGATGCTGTAGATAGACTCAAGAGAGGAATGCCTTGGGAAGCCGGGGTTTGCATCACTCCATTGCCGGAAACCAATAAGACGGGATACCTCACGGAACTGATTGATGATGCCCGCGCCAAGGGCGCTAGGGTGGTTAATCGGAGTGGAGGCTCCGTTGAACACACGTTCATGTCTCCTGCGATCGTGTATCCCGTTGAACCCGGCATGAGGTTGTATTCTGAAGAGCAGTTCGGACCTGTTGTCCCGATTGCTCCCTTCTTGAACATTGATGAGCCGATGAATTACGTAATTAAGTCGAATTATGGTCAGCAGGTTAGCCTTTTCGGAAGCGATCCAAAGATTATTGCTGATCTGATTGATCCTTTGGTGAATCAGGTATGTCGTGTCAATATCAACAGCCAGTGCCAACGTGGCCCTGATACATTTCCGTTCACCGGCAGAAAGGATTCCGCAGAAGGCACCCTGTCCGTATCTGATGCCCTGAGGGTCTTCACTATACGGACGCTTGTTGCGGCCAAGGAGACCGATGCAAACAGACAAATCATAAAATCGATTGTCACGGAGAGAAGTTCCAAATTCCTTTCAACGGACTTTATCCTGTAATAAAAAATAGGACACTTTCCATATTTATTGACACGAAGAAGAAGAGGAAAAATAATGCGGGAAGTGTTCCTGTGTTTTCTTTATTTAAGAGATTTTTTCTTTTCAAGATCTGCCGAAGATGTGATATTATCATGTCTATGAATGAGAAGAATACTTACATGGTATAGTAATTGTTATGCCTATGAAAAAATAATAAAAATGGTTAAAATTGAATATGTACTTTAAAATCAGGGGAACAATTCGCGAAATTGAAACCATTGCAACAGGACATGGGATAAATAATTTAAACAGATTAAACAAGATTTATGGAAAAGCAAACTGGAGAAAAATGAAAGGTATTTGTCAGGTGGAGTTGGATGACGGCGCTGTTCTTGATGCAGAAGTGCATTGGTATGAGGGACATGGTATAGGGAAAAAAGAAATAAAAATAAAAAAATATTTATAAGGAGATGTCCATGAGAA
>CAZVBB010000170.1:0-2790 GCA_964625285.1 uncultured bacterium
GTGAACCGTGAACGATTACGTTATTTGATAGGCACAGGAGGAAAGCTTACAATAAGCATTATTAGACCAAAGATAGCTAGTATTTTTCTTTTTCTGTCCAGTGGTGTTATATTGTCAATGGGTGGAGGATGCTGTAGCCCCATAAAAAGTATTAAGAGTGCCCAGAAGAGCCAGATGCGAGATGTAAAAATGCCAAGAAGAAGGAGAGAAATAAATGCAATTTTAGCAACTGTAACATGCCACTTACCCAACAGTGCATAAGCGATGTGTCCTCCGTCAAGCTGTCCGGCAGGGATGAGATTCAATCCCGTTACCAGCAGCCCAATCCAGCCAGCAAAAGCAATAGGATGAAGCATAAGGGAATAGCCATCGGGCAATTGCCCTTTTACCATATCTGCTATAAATGAGAAAAGAATTGAGCTTCCAAGTGCAATTCTTTCTGATTCCGGTGGGGTAATATTTACCGTTGACAGGTTAAGCCCAATAATCAGGAATATAATTGAAAGAACAAAGCTTCCTATGGGACCTGCTATTCCTATATCTAGAAGACTCCTTCGACTGGGCATAGGTGACTTCATTACAATAACAGCACCAAGTGTTCCAAGAAGTGTGGGGGCAGGAATAAAGTAAGGAAGGCTTGCTTTTACCCGATGAAATCGAGCAGCAATATAGTGAGCAAGCTCATGGAGTGAGAGGATGCTCATAATACCAAAAGAAAATGGTATTCCTAAGAGAATATCACCAACATTCCTAATTGGGTTACCACCGGCACCTATTGCACCGACAAAGAGAGTGGCACCAATAGTAATAATAAAGAGAAGAAGATTTATCATTAAGTTAGAGGTTAAGTAATTCTTTCTTTTTTGCCTCAAACTGGTTTTTCTTTTTTGCCAAGAGTATCAGATTTTTTCTGATTTCTTTTCCGGTAAGCTCCAATCCAAGATTTCCCGTTCCGCCAATATGTTTGCGGGAAAGAAGAGCTTTCTGAGGGTCATTAACTTTCAATTTTTTAATGTCTTTTGCAATCTGGCGATAGGCATCACGGAAAGGAACCCCTTCCTTGACAAACTTATATGCCTCATCGGTAGCAAAAATTTCTCCACTGAGCCCCGCAGTTAATTTTTCTTTATTCACTATTAAGTTTGACATAATCAAATTACAGATTTTTATTGAATCTTCTGTATCTTTCATCCCTTTCATCAACGGTCCTTTGGTGAGTTGCAGATCGCTAGAATAACCTGAGGGAAGCTTTTGCACAATGTTTATTATTTGAAATAAATAGGAGCTAACTGCACTGGATTTGGCTCTTACGATTTCGAGAGGCGCAGGGTTCTTCTTTTGCGGCATTATGCTCGAGCCAGGACAAAGCTCATCAGGGAGTGAAAAAAAGTTAAATTCCTCACGCGTGAAAAGAATCAAGTCTTCACAAAGACGGGAAAGGTCAAGCATTATCTGGGAAAGTGCTCCCAGGATGACGGATTCTATCTTTCCCCTGCTATTACTGACATAGAGGACATTATTTTGGACCTTGCCAAAGCCAAGCAGCTCTGAGGTAAATTTGCGGTCTATGTTCAAGGGGACTCCATATGAGGCGGCTGACCCTAATGGAGACTGGTCATTTATCTCATAGGCAGCTTTGAGAAGAATGAGGTCATCAAGTAAGGACTCCATAAATGAGCCTCCCCATAGTGCTACCGAAGAAGGCATTGCATGGCGAGAGTGGGTATAGCCAGCCATAGCAATCCTCTCATTTTTGCGAGAGAATTTCAGGAGAGTTTGGCAGAAAAGAAGGAGTTCTTCCTCAATATCGAGCAGCTTTTCCTTGCTGTAAAGTCTCAGATCAACTATTATCTGGTCGTTACGGGAACGACCGGTATGAATTTTCTTTCCTGCCTCCCCGAGTGTTTTGGTCAGATAATTCTCAACTGCCGTATGAACATCTTCATCCTCATCCTTAATGACAAACTCGCCGCTTTTTTCAAGTTTCAATATCTCCAGCAAAGATTTTTTAATTTTCTTAAGTTCACTTTTAGTAAGAATGTTTATATTGGAAAGCATTGTTGCATGAGCAATATTTCCCAAGACGTCAGAAAAAATAAGCTCGTTATCAAGGACGGCATCCTCCCCAACGGTAAATTTTTCTACTTCTTTATTTATTTTATAATTCTTCTGCCAGAGTTTCATGGATAAAACCCACCCTTATCTTTTTTAATTTTTGAGGTCTCTGAAAAAAGCCTTTAGAGCCCTCTGATTACACAGACGTCGTTGTGAGGTCGCCTGTGCGACCGAAGCAATCTCATTAAAGATTCCTCGCGGAGTTTACCCTGAGCGAGATTCTTCCACGTTCGCTATCGCTCAGTGTCAGAATGACACGAAGCGAAGGGCTCGGAATGACCCTTCGGGTCAAATTACACAGATTTTCTCAGTCGGTATACTTTAATCTATGTAATCGGCATTTAATTTGTCAGTTGTCAGTTATTAGTTGTCAGTTGTCACGGATTTTACCTGTTGCCGCTGTTTTCCCTGGTGATGAATTAACGGGGTAAGCTTATTTTTCTTGATGATATCATAAAAACAAGATAAAATCCATTGTCATAATTGGTAACTTGTCAGCTTGTCAACTTATAAACTTGTCAACTGATGCTCTGGGGCCTGGTGCACTGGTGCGCGGATAGCTTTTTTGATTGTCAAGAGTGGAAGAAATAGGTTATAATATTTTTTAAAGGAGAATACCAGAATGGACAAGAAGAAAGTGCTCTTAAAGATGCTTAGAGCATTAGCTACTGATTT
>CAZVBB010000171.1:0-2776 GCA_964625285.1 uncultured bacterium
CAAAGAAGTAGCCCTCATCTACAACAAGCTTGATCAGCTTATGCATGCTGTATGCTTGCTTTGGATTTTCAGGTATTATCTCTAATATTTCATCATTAAGCAGAGTAGTTGGATCACCTGAAGGTTCTTTCCTTGGCGGTTTTTCATCACAATTACTCGGAAAAAATGACAAGTACTCCTTTATAGCTTTTATGCATGCTTCATCACTCTCCACCTCTAAGTCGCCAACTCCACTTATTCCACAGTGAACTGCTGAGCCCCCTAATTCATTCTCAGTAATATCCTCCCCTATTACCATTTTTACAAGGGCTGGGCCACCCAATCCCATGAAGCTCCTATCTTTCACCATTGGCACAAAGTCAGAAAGCCCTGGTATGTATGCGGTGCCAGCAAATCCTGGTCCCATCATAGCACCGACAAGTGGAATTATCCCTGACATAAGAGACTCTTCCTTAAATAGCCAACCTGAATTGGCAAAAAGCGCAATCTGTTCCCCGGCGCCTCCAAATCCGCCTTTCTCACCTGGCCGAATTCTTGCCCCGCCTGAGTCCATTATCCAGACCATTGGAATTTTAGATTTTAGTACAATCTCTCTTATCCTTGTTGCTTTCTCCTCACCGATTCTACCCATAGAGCCGCCCTTAACAGTATAATCATAGGCAATTATTCCCACGTATCTTCCATCTATTTTTCCATATCCTGTAACTATTCCATCTGCGTCCGGCTTATTCTTATCTTCATCAGTTGCCAGGATACCTGTTTCAAGGAAGGTGTCTTTGTCAAAAAGCAGGTCAAGCCTTTCCCTGACCGTTAGTTTACCTCTCTCGTGCTGTCTTTGAATTTTCTCTTCGCCACCCCCTTTTTTTGCTATATCACGTAGCTCTTGAAGTCGCTTAACATCCCTGTGCTTTTGTTCACTCATCTTATCCCTCCTCTTTCAATACAGGAATTTTTCAAATTCCTGCGTTTAGTTTTTCTATAAAATGGGTATCATACCCGCCGTCTGAAAACAGCTTTGAAGAGTAAGCTTTAATTAAAAAGGGGATGTTTGTTTTAATGCCAGTGATGGAATAACTTCCAAGAGCAAATAGCATTCTCTCTATTGCTGTGGTTCTATCTTTGCCAAAAGTTACCAACTTTGCAATTAGTGGGTCATAAAAGGGAGATATAGTGTCCCCCTTATGATAACCACTGTCAACTCTTATCCCTTTGCCCTGTGGTTCACTGTACCCGGTTATTGTACCGGGAGAGGGATAAAATTTTTCGGGGTCTTCAGCATAAATTCTTGACTCAATTGCCCAACCAGAAACTTTTAAGTTCTCTTCCTTTAGTGGGATAGGTTTGCCAGATGCTATCTCAAGCTGAAACTCAACCAGATCAACTCCGCTTATCTCCTCAGTTATAGGATGTTCAACCTGAAGCCGTGTATTTGCCTCTAAGAAATAAAAATTTCTGTACTTATCCACCATAAATTCAATTGTCCCTGCATTTAAGTAGTCAATTCCATTAACCAGTTTTTTCGCTGCTTCTCTTAAATTATGCCTTAGCTTCTCCGGGACAAAAGTAGATGGAGATTCTTCTATTACCTTTTGATGCCTTCTTTGAACAGAGCATTCCCGCTCATAAAATGTGAGAACATTCCCAAATTTATCTCTCAACACCTGAATCTCAATATGATGCGGCTCCTCTAAATATTTTTCAATGTAGACCCTGTCATCACCAAAGGCGACTCTGGCACGATTTGATGTTTGCTCATAAGCTTGCTGTAGCTCATTTTCTTTTTCAACCTTTTTCATCCCAATTCCACCACCGCCAGCCGATGCCTTTAAAATTACCGGGAACGATAACTCTTTGCACACCTCCTCTGCATCTTTTAAATTCTTTAAAATTCCACTTCCAGGAACTATCGGTACGCCCAATTTCTTTGCTTTTTCCCGCGCTCTCTGTTTATCTCCCATGGCGGAAACGGCGCTTGCTTTTGGTCCAATAAAGATTATGTTTTTATCTTCACATGCTTTAATAAAAGTAGAGTTTTCAGACAAGAAGCCGTATCCTGGATGAATAGCCTCACATTTTTTATCAACTGCAATTTTAATGATTTTCTCTATATTTAAGTAGCTCTCAAGTGGTGTTTTGCCGCCAAGGCTTTCTTTTTCATCTGCATCATTTGCAAAGAGTGCTTCTTTATCAACATCAGAGTAGACTGCAATCGTTTTTATTCCTAATCGCTTTATGGTTCTTATTACCCTTCTTGCTATTTCTCCACGGTTTGCAATAAGGACTGACTTTATCATTTTTATTTCCTCCGCTGGTATAATATTCATTATACATACTTGCTTGATTACACAGACGTCGTTGCGAAGCTTGTCCCGAGCGACAGCGAGGGAACTTGCCAAAGCAATCTTATTAAGATTCCTCGCGGAGTTTACCCTGAGCGAGATTCTTCGGTCGCTTTGCTCCCTCAGAATGACAAGAAGTGAAGGGCTCGGAATGACCCTGCGGGTCAGATTACCCTTACAACGACATTTGTCATTCCACCCCTTCCTTTCTGTCATCTTTAACTACCTGCTTTATATATAAGATTTCTCATCGCTTCACTCCTCGAAATGACAGCTAACATGGTAAGTGATGTTGTAGAATTACACAGATTAAAAAATCAATCTTTTTGCCTGATAGCTTTTATTGAGGATCTTTTTATTCCATAATCTGTGCAATCTGCTATTATAATCTGTGTAATCAGACATCCTATGTCTTAAATTCAACTTGGTATTTCACC
>CAZVBB010000172.1:0-2767 GCA_964625285.1 uncultured bacterium
AGGCGGACGCCCGAGGGGCGGAGCCCCTTAGGGAAGGTATCCCGCCCTCTTGCAGGGGCGGGATAGCTTGGAGGAATAAAATGGCATTAGGCTTTTTTTCGCGCTTATTTTCCAATGACATTGGGATTGATCTGGGAACGGCAAATACTCTCGTTTATCTTCGCGGGCGGGGGATTGTTCTCAACGAACCCTCTGTAGTTGCTGTAGAGAAAAGGTCGGATCGTGACCGTGTTTTAGTAACGCTTGATGGATTGCCAGCGGTGGGAAATGAGGCAAGGAGAATGATAGGACGCACTCCCGGAAACATTGTTGCCATCAGGCCGCTGAAGGACGGAGTTATTGCTGATTTTATCATTACCGAGGAAATGTTGAGATATTTTATGAGGCGGGTATACAAACGTAAAATGTTCATTGCTCCACGGGTTGTCATTGCTGTCCCTGCTGGGATTACTGAGGTTGAGGCAAGAGCTGTAGAGGATTCAGTCAGGCAGGCAGGAGCAAGCGAAGTCTATCCAATCGAACAGCCAATGGCTGCAGCTATTGGAGCAGAACTACCGGTAGAAGAGCCAGGGGCAAATCTTATACTTGACATCGGTGGAGGAACAACAGCGGTTGCAGTTATCTCTTTTGGAGGCATCGTCATCTCAAAGACGGTAAGAATTGCCGGAGATGAGATGGACGAGGTAATAACCCAATATCTTAAGAAAGCCTACAATCTAATGATTGGCGAGAGAACTGCTGAAGATATTAAAATTAGAATTGGGTCGGCATTTCCATTAGATGAAGAAATGACGATGGAGGTAAAGGGGAGAGACCTTGTCGCTGGCCTTCCCAAGACGCTAACGATAACTTCCCAGGAGATACGAGAGGTACTTACTGACAGTGTCAACCTAATTATAGAAACTATCAAAGCGGTGTTGGAAGAGACCCCACCGGAACTCTCCGCTGACCTCGTTGATAAAGGTATGACAATGGCAGGAGGAGGAGCTCTTCTCAGGGGGCTGGACCAGCGGATTAAAGAAGAGACCGGCCTTGAGGTCAGTATAGTAGAGAGTCCATTACAAACGGTGGTAATAGGAACGGGGAAACTACTGGACAACATAAAATTGCTAAAAAGAATAGCAACCAGCGATTAATAATAGGTGAATAAACTAAAGACTTATCGCATAGGGCATAGAGCAATGTTAAAATCACAATATACAAATTCCAAATCACAAACAAATTACAAATTCAAATTACCAAATGTTCAAAACTGACAACCTTGTTGTCATTCTGAGGGCGAAGCCCGAAGAATCTGACTGCTTTGCAGTCATCCTGAGCGAAGCGAAGGATCTCATAGTTCCTTCGTCGCTAACGCTCCTCAGGATGACGCCTTGGCGTCAGTTTGTAATTTGTGGTTTGGTGCTTGTAATTTTAAAGAGCGGGACAAGAATGTCCAGCCTATCTCTGGAGACTGGTGCTCTGGAGACTTGAGTTTATTTAAACGGAGTAAGAGACATTTTTCATCGGAAACTTGCAATCCCACTGATTTTGACTTTCCTTTCTCTTGTTATTGCAACAATTGACTTTCGCAGAGGAATTGCCCCTTCTGCATTTACTCTTTCTTTCTTTTCTCCTATCCAGCAGAGGATAACTTCTTCCATGCAGTGGTTTCTCAATATAAGAGAGGGAGTTTTTATGAGACTTGATATGGCTCGTGAACGAGAAAAATTAATTAAGGACATTGAACTTCTTGAATCCCAAGTTGTCGGGCTGGAAGAGGCAAAATTGGAGAACATACGGCTAAGAAGACTCCTTCAGTTTAAAGAGAGAGAGGAGTTCGGCGAGCTTTTAGAAAGAACTGTTGGCGCAATAGTTATTGGCAGAGATCCGGTGAGTTGGCACGAAGCCTTGTTCATTGATAGAGGAATAGAGGACGGAATAGCAGCAGGAATGCCTGTTATTAATTATGAAGGAATTGTTGGCTACATCAGCCAGGTTGGATTTGGCGCTGCTAAAGTGAGGCTTATTTTAAGTAGTGATGTCTCTGTTGGGGCAATTGTGCAACGCACCCGGACGGCAGGGGTGGTTATAGGCAAAGGTGGCGCCACGGGGTTGTGCGAGATGATATACCTTCCTATTGATGCCGATATAAAAGAGGGAGATATAGTTGTTTCATCTGGTGTTGGAGAAAAGTACCCACCAGGCATAAAGCTTGGCTCAGTGCTCTCTGTTGTTAAAGAGGATTATTTCCAGCGAGCCCTCATTTTTCCTGCAGTTGATTTTTCCAAATTGGAGGAAGTACTTGTACTTAAGGAAAAGTGAAAAGGTTAATATACCTTGTTCTCCTTATTGTTCTGGGAGTAGCGCTCCAGACAACAATCTTTGCTGCCCCAGCGCTTTATAATGTTGCGCCTAATCTTATTCTTTTACTCACTATTTTTACAGGATTTCATGGAGGAGAGGTAAAAGGGAGTATCGTTGGCTTTACAGGTGGCATATTATTAGACCATTTCTCAGGACATCCCGTGGGATTAGGAGCATTCTCCCAAACAATTGCCGGGACGTTGAGTGGTATCCTGAGAGGGAGGCTCTACAGAGAAAGTGTATTTGCACAGTTGTTGGTTACTTTTATTGCCTCCGTAGTCAATCTTTTAGCCTTTCTTCTACTAAAATTAGTTTTTGGGATTTTATCTCCTATTACACTATGGGGAATAATTTTTCCTATCGTGATTAATACTATTCTGGCTCCATTTCTTTTTCCTGTGTTAAGGAGACTACTAAAGGA
>CAZVBB010000173.1:0-2757 GCA_964625285.1 uncultured bacterium
TTGTCAACTTGTAAACTTGTCAACTGGTGATTGGTAACTGGAGACCTTTTTAAAACAGAGAGGTTGTTTGATTGGCAGAGAAAAAAGCTTTCTGTTGTCAAAAAACAATGAGTCAATATGCAAGTAATAGCCGTCTTAGCCTGTGTGGAGTGCAGGAGGAGGAACTATTCGGTTGGTAAGCGCAAGAAGCAAAATCCTGGCCGACTGGAGCTGAGAAAATATTGTCGATTCTGTCGTAAGCATGTAGTTCACAAGGAGACAAAATAAGACATCCTAACAGAAGTCAGGAGCCAGAATTCAGAATCCAGAAAATTGGAAATTGCAAAGTGCATTTTGCCCGAAGGGCATGTCTTGAGGTGTAGGAAATTAAAAATGAAAAATGCAAAGTGCAAATTGCGCCAAAGGCGCTCATCGCTTGTTCAAAAGGAATGAGACCAGAACGATGATTGAAAAATGTTTAGAGGAAAAATTTTACAATTTGAAATTTAAAATTTGCAATTTTGCCCAAAGGGCATACGGAGGGTCTGTAGCTCTAATTGGTTAGAGCACCGGTCTCCAAAACCGGGCGTTGGGGGTTCGAATCCCTCCAGGCCCGCTTATGTTCAAGATTTAGTTTTCCTGATGTGAGGAGCAATTTAGTAGCGATGTTTAGGAAAGTGAAGAAGTTTCTCGGTGAAGTTAGGTCAGAGATTAAAAAGGTATCCTGGACAAAGAGAAACGAACTAATTATTTCAACCTCTATGGTTATAATTATCATTGTAGTTGTTGCCGTTCTTATTGGTATTATTGATCGGGCATTATCAGAAGTAATCGGACTTGTAATGGAAAATTGAGGATAGGCTGTGAGTAAATGGTATGCACTTTGTACTCTCCCTGGGCGTGAGGCTAAGGTAGGGTTGGAGTTACAAAATCGGATTGACTCTAAATCAATGCAGGATGTGATTACCGATGTCCTCATTCCTACTGAAGAAGTGATGGAGGTAAGAAGGGGAGAGAAGCGCATTGTTAAAAGGAATCTTTTCCCCGGCTATATTTTAGTGAAAATGGAGTGGAGTGAGAAAGGAAGACTCCTTATAAAAGAAATCCCTGGAGCAATCAAATTTGCAGGTCCTAATAATGAACCTGCTCCATTGAAGGATGATGAGGTTGAGAAAATTTTGCAGATGGCTGAAGAAAGAAAAGAAAAGCCGCAGCCGAAAAATGTCTTCGAGAAAGGGGAAAGAATAAAAATCATTGAAGGTCCATTTGTCAACCTTGAGGGTGTTGTGAGTGAGCTAAATCCTGAGAGAGGAAAGCTGCAAGTGATGATTTCTATCTTTGGAAGAGAAACTCCTGTGGAACTTGAATATTGGCAAGTTGGACCAATTTAGGTGTTAGATTTTAGGTCTTAGGTGGGTAGTAAGTAGTTAGGTGGGAAAGAGCAGAGAGCACAGGGCAAAGGGCATAGTGAACTGTGAAATGTTAACTTTTTACTGGTGCACTGGTGCTCTGGTGCTCTGGTGCTCTGGGGACTTTTTAATATGGCAAGGCGAGTTATCGGAAAAATAAAGTTACAGATTCTTGCTGGCAAGGCTAATCCTGCTCCTCCGGTTGGTCCGGCTCTCGGTCAGCATGGAGTTAACATTATGGAATTTTGCCAGGCTTTTAATTCTAAAACCCAGGGAAAAGATGTGGTAATTACTCCTGTTGTGATTACTGTTTATCATGACAGGACATTTTCTTTCATCATAAAATCACCTCCTGCTTCTGCTCTCCTGAAGCGCGCTGCGTCAATAGCTAAAGCATCGTCCAAGCCGGGGAGAGAAAAAATAGCTCAAGTTTCAAAAGAGGAGATTCGTAAAATAGCAGAGGCCAAGATAGCTGACCTGAATGCAGCGACTATTGAGGGGGCTGTGTCGGTAATAGAGGGAACGGCACGAAGCATGGGAATAGAAGTAATATGAAACAGAAAAGGGTTCAAGGGTTCAGAGGTTCAGGGTTCAGGGGTTCAGGGGTTCAGAGTTCAAAGGTTCAGAACCCAGAACGGTGAACCCGGAACCCAGAACGGTGAACTTGTAAACTTGTAAACTTGTCAACTTGTAAACTGGTGACTGGTGCACTTTCCGGGAGTAATAGTGTGAGGAAGAGAGGAAAGAGATATTCTGAGTCAGAGAAGCTTTTGGAAAAGAGGAATTATTCATTGCCTGAAGCTATTGCTCTTTCAAAGAAAATAGCTAATGCAAAGTTTGATGAGACCATTGAGATTGCATTCCGACTTGGGATAGACCCACGGCAAGCAGACCAACAGGTGAGAGGAGCCCTATCTCTTCCTTATGGGATAGGGAAAGAAAGACGCGTTCTTGTCTTTGCTAAGGGGGAGGCGGCAAAAGAGGCGACATCAGCAGGAGCAGATTTTGTTGGCGCCGAAGAATTAATTGAAAGGATAAAAGGAGGATGGATGGAGTTTGATACTGCTGTGGCCACTCCAGATATTATGAAAGAAGTAGGGAAAATTGGCCGTATTCTCGGCCCACGAGGATTGATGCCAAACCCAAAGGGGGGAACAGTTACCACTGAGATAGGTAAGACTGTGGAGGCAATTAAAAAGGGAAGAGTGGAATTCCGTTCTGATAAGTCAGGGAATGTTCATCTTCCGGTAGGAAAGAAATCATTTGACGATGATCGTCTGCTGGGGAACATCTTAGCAGTTATTGCGGCAATAAAGGATGCAAGACATCCTTCTTGCAAGGGGACTTACATACGTTGTATTACTATCTC
>CAZVBB010000174.1:0-2753 GCA_964625285.1 uncultured bacterium
GTTTTTCTCCTTATAACGCTTGAGCCCACTCGCTGAAAAGCGCCAGCTTTTTGGTTGGGTGCAGTGAATTATTATGTCTTTAATCATCTTAATAATATGAGTCTCTAACAGTATCCAGCTTAGTGTTACCTAGTACACTTTCTCCATTGCCATCTATGACATCTACATCAAAACCTGGATATGTAGGTCTGGATCTCATTGCTTTCCAGGATTCGACGGTCATATCATTCTTTGCAGCTTTTTCATAAGTATAATATTGCGGCACACCAGATAAGTCTCCACGAACATCACGGCCATCAGAAGTAAGTATGCAAACATCAAAGCATTCAACCTTCCGTATTCCTTTTTCAATATTCTTAATCTTTGCCATCGTTTCCTCCCTACTTATCCATCAGTTCTTATTAATTTGTTATAACACCTGAATCAGCGACTGAGACCGCGCCAGTGGTTACAGTTCGCTGTAGCATCTTGTTAGGCTTTCTTTCTTTCCCTTTACTCTACGCTTTTGGGGTAGCAGTGGAATTAAACAGCGCAAAGCCTTATTCACAGTTTCTGAGTTGGGAAAATACTCCCGTATATCTGGCTCAAGCATCACTGCACCATCTTCAAACTTGAAGTGTTGCACGAAAGTTGTCCCATCAGCTTTGTGAATCTTCACTGCATGCCCTGCACGATAGGCTTTGCAATACTTTCCTCGGACACCACCAGCCATACTTCTGAAATCATATTCTGGACACATGTCGTTGCTATTCACCTCTAATTGTTTAGAAACTCCCTTCTTCATATGCCCTCCTTTCATTTGTAGTTGCCTTGCGACAATTGATAATTCGGATATTTCCTTCTCGCTCTGTGTGAATGGTAATCAAAACTCGACCTTTTGAAGAAGTGCCGATGTTAATGTATCGTTGTTAACTGTCAGAATGTTCTGGGTCAGGGAATGTCATTAAGAATGAATCATTGAAAACTGTCTTTGCTTCCTCAAAACTCACTTTATGCTTTTTGAGATTCGCTTTGGCTTTTTTTCATCCCATTCAAAAAACCAGTTTCATTTAGCAACTCTATCTATTCTTTTATTTATCTACCAAGCCTAATGATTGAGCTCAGCCGCCCGCCTAAGGCGGGTCAGGTGCAGTGATTTGTTATACAAAGACCTGGCAATAAGTCGAGTATGCGTGGGGAGAGGGGATGGATTCGCCATCCTCTTTAAAACCTTTAAGGTGAATGTGGATTGCTTCATGCATTCGGTTCTCGACCTCCTCTTGTGTCTTTCCTGTCGCTACACATCCAGGAAGGTCGGGAGAATATGCCGAGTACCCGGTCTCTGTCTTCTCCGCTACGATTAGATATTTGTTCATTTCAACCCCGCTTGCTTCAGTACACTGTTGAGCGTACCTGGTGCTAAATCCTCATTTGCGTGCCCAGCAATTATGACACAACCTGGCTTGTGCGGATGCTTGTACTGGCGATGGCCGGTTCGGGCCTTCACTCGGTACCATCCGTCTGGTTCAATGATTTTGATCACTTCTATGACTTTCATTTAGATTATACTATAGGTATTTGAACGAAATCAATCTGCATAAGAAAAGAAAAATAGAGAAAAATAGGAGAAAAATAGGGACACTTCCCGCATTATTTTTCCTCTTCTTCTTTGTGTGAATAAATATGGGAAGTGTCCCTACTATTAAACTCATCGCCCCGTTTTTTTAGCTTTCTTCCCGGGACTCAATTTATTGTTTTCCATATAAGAACCTCAATTATTTTTCATATTCAAGCCAATTTCGCCTAACATTTTCGGTGTTTATGAGGTTTTGCGAAGCAAAATTTTGGGAAACGAAGCTTCCCAACACATACTGTGTTAGCCGATGTGCAGAAAGCTTGCATGAATGAAAACCTATTTCAATTCTTTCCCGCAGAATCTACATACTTTTGCCTTTGCCTTGATAATTTCAGCACAACAGGGACATTCCTTGGTGTCTGCTTCAGACTTCTGTTCACCCTTAATAGCTTGAGCTAACTTTTGTGCCTGTTCTGCAATCTGGCTTTGTTTGTACTCATCTTGATATTTAGTAACAGTATCCTTCAGTAGTTTAGGAGAAGTGACGAATTTGTTTGTTGTAGCTCCCATTTCAGCAGCAGTTTGGATTTGAACATCACCATAATTGAAAATTCTTCCAATTAACGATTGTCGGTAAGATATGTTGTTTATCTTATCAAGGGGACTCTCTTTTACGTTGTGTGAAAATACTCCATATTCATCAATAACTCTTAAATTCGTCACTACCCATATATTAAATTCCCTTACAAATATTCTATAGACAAAATAGAGAACAATAACAAGAGTAACAAGAGTGATAAGCAAAAATATATCCCCTGGCCATCCAGCAGAGTAGGATATGACCGTCACAAGAAGAAAAAGTCCCAATAATAATGCTGGATTTACTAAAACAAGCCAATGCTTCTTAATCACCAAAACTTGCTTCTCACCTTTTTTTAGCTCAGTCCTTATTTCTTTATCTCCTCTTCATTTGAATTGTTAAAACAATATGTCACATAACAAGTTTTAAGTGCACTTACTTAAAACCTACGCACTAAAGTCTCGCATTATACAAGGTAAACGCCACTTAGTATGGGGCATGCTTGCTTAAAAATTTACCCCGCACCAAACTTTGTTTCGGTGCGTAGGTTAACTTTTTGACGGTACCTTTTGGATAAAATCCGAACCTTTTTTGACGAAAATCCTGACACTGACTTTT
>CAZVBB010000175.1:0-2753 GCA_964625285.1 uncultured bacterium
CAATGAGCGCCTTTGGCGCAATCATTGTTATGATCTCTTTAACCTTGTGATCAAGTCCGCCTAGGCGGAAGTGCCTTTGGCGCAATCATCGTTCTAATACTATTCTGCTCTGTAAACTAAATAAGGGTTTAATGCAAAAATCAAAGTGTAAAATTGCGCCACAGGTGCAATTTTGATTTTTAATATTTACATTTACAGGTTGAGTGTAACCATTATTTAGCTAACAAAGCACTATTCCTTTCGAATAAGCATGAGCACCTTTGGCGCAATCATCGTTCAAAAAATTCCTTAAATATTTTTTGGGCGATTGGCGCCGCTACTCTACCGCCTGATTCTCCATGTTCAATCATAACAGTCAGAGCAATCTCAGGATTTTTAAATGGGGCAAAGCCAACAAACCAAGCGTGGTGACGAAATTCAAAGGGAATTCCTTCCTCATTCTCATGTCGAAACTCCAACCCAACTACCTGAGCCGTTCCGGTCTTACCTGCAACCTCTATATCGGGAAGTGCTGCTCTTCTTCCTGTTCCCATTATTTCATTGACCACCTTCCACATACCGTAGCGGATTAGATTAAGCGTATCTTCTGAGGCGGTAAGCTCACGCTTCACAAAAGTAGGAAAAGATTCAATTACTTTTCCTCGAGGAGAGGTAATCTCACTTACAAGACGAGGACTGTAAAGTATCCCCCCGTTTGCTATAGCAGCTACGAGAGTTGTCATTTGAAGTGGAGTTACCAGAATCTCTCCCTGCCCAATACCCAGGTGAAATATATCCCCCAAAAACCATCTCGCCCTTTCTCCTTGAGCAGGAATGTTTCCCTTCGCTTCCCGGGGAAGATTAATTCCAGTAAGGTCCCCAAGGCCACAGCTACGGGAAAAATATTCTATATTTTCTACACCGAGGAGAGCAGCCACTTCATAGAAAAATATGTTACAGGAAGCGGCTAATGCCTGAGTAACATTAACCCTTCCATGCCCATCTCTGTGCCAGCAGAAGAAAGAAGCTCCACCGCGTCTTAACACTCCGTAACAGTAGAAGCAAGTTTCATTATCAATTACCCCTTTCTCAAGTCCTGCCATTGCCGTAATAATTTTAAACACAGAACCTGGCGGATAAACCCCGGAGATAGCGCGATTAAAGAAAGGACGAGCGTGATCGCCTTTGATAGCGGCGAATTTTTCTTTTTCAAGAGGTAAAGCAAAAATATTAGGATCAATTGTGGGATAACTCGCTAAGGCGAGAATATCGCCACTACGGGGGTCTATAGCCACAATTGACCCTCTCTTTCCTTTTAGGTTGCGTTCAACAATTTCCTGGAGCCTTAAATCAATCGTTAGAGTGATATCATTGCCGCGAATCGCCTCTCGTTCAGATAATATTCTTATTTTCTCTCCTCTCACATTCACAAGAACCTCACGAGCGCCATCTTCCCCCTGCAGCAAAGCATCAAAAAGACTTTCAATGCCATATTTCCCAATTATATGGTCAATGCGATATCCTATTTCTCTCAGTTCTGGCCATCTTGCAGCTGGGATTTTTCCTATATATCCAACAATATGAAAGGCAAGATTTCCATGAGGGTAATCACGGCGAGGAACAGTCTCAATAAAGATACCAGGAAGCTCTCCCTGATGTTCTTTAATGACTGTGATTTCTTGCAGGCTAATCCCTGTAGCAAGTAAAATCGGAGAAAATGGAATTAGGCGCCCAGCCTCTATTTTTTTCAAAACACTCTCTTCATCAAGCTGCAGGAGCTCACTTACTCTTTTGGCTACTCTTCTTTTATCTGTCACCTCCTGTGGAATGGCAACAACTCTAAACAGTGGGGCACTTTGCGCCAATATAGCGCCATCTCGATCGTATATAATGCCTCGTGGTGCCCGCAGATAAACAAGGCGGATGGAATTCCTTTCAGCGAGCTCGGCAAAGTGCTCCTTCTGAATGATTTGCTTCTGCCAGAGACGGCCGGCTAAAACAAGAAAAAGAGCAATCACTATCCATGTTACTGTTCTTATCCGATTCTCAAACATTGTCAGTTCTTCCCCATAATAGGTTTTAATGACAACACAAATAAGTCTCTGCTTACCAGCGCACCAGTTACCAGAGCACCAGCCCACCGTTCAGGGTTCCGGGTTCACTGTTCCCTGTCTGCGTGCGGACACGCACAGGCAGGTGGGTTCTGAACCTCTGAACCCTAAACCTCTGAACCATGAACTCTTGAACCCTTGAATCCTTATTCTATATGGCAACATTATTCTATATGGCAACATTATAGCATATTTATTTATCAGATTGTCATGAGATTTCTGAAAAACCCAGAAATCTCTTAAATCTGTGTAATCTGACCCGAAGGGTCATTCCGAGCCCTTCGCTTCTTGTCATTCTGACACTTTTCTCCTTCCTGTCATTCTGAGCGAAGCGAAGAATCTTGTGGCGCTCAGGGCAGGCTCCGCGAAGTAATAAGATTGCCACGTCAAGTTCCCTCACTGTCGCTCGGGACAAGCCTCGCAACGACCTTTCAGGTCGGATTGCTTCTCCCTCACTTCGCTCGGGACTTTGGCTCACCACTTCGTTCACTCACAATAGCGTCTGTGTAATCAGAGGGCTCTAAAGACTTTCTTCAGAGACCTTGTCATTATAACTTGACAAAAACACTAAAAAGATTGATAAATAGGAAGGCTCTGAGACTTTTTTTAGAGACCTCTATTTTCGAGCAATTATTATGAGTTCAGCAAAGCCAATTGGAATAT
>CAZVBB010000176.1:0-2745 GCA_964625285.1 uncultured bacterium
CCTTTACTTCGTGTAAGCTCCCTTGCTTTTCTAGCGGCATCACGCGCCCGAGCCGCCAGAACACACTTATCAATAATCTTGCGTGCTTCCCCTGGGTTTTCCTCAAAAAATTCACTCAAACCCTCGTTAATTATTGGCTCAACAATGGTTCTTACCTCACTATTGCCCAGCTTAGTTTTAGTCTGTCCTTCAAATTGTGGATCCGGGATTTTGACACTAATTACCGCTGCCAGACCCTCACGGATATCCTCGCCGCTTAACGAAGCCTTAATATCCTTCAGTAAGCCGCGACGCCGACCATAATCATTTACCGCCCGGGTGAAGCCAGAACGAAAGGCACTTAAGTGTGTCCCTCCCTCTATTGTATTCACATTATTGGCAAACGAAAACACATTTTCAGCATAGCTATCGTTAAACTGAGCTGCAACCTCAACATAAATTCCTTCTTTTTCTTTTTCAAGATAAATTTCTTTCTCGTGTAACACTGTTTTAGCTGCATTCAGGTAGGCAACGAATTCTTTTATTCCTCCGTGATATTGAAAGTGGTTTTTTTTCCCGCTTCTTTCATCGTTAATTGTAATTGCTATTCCTTTGTTCAGAAATGCTAATTCCCGCAGGCGAGTGGACAAAATATCAAAGTCAAATTCAATGCTGTTAAATATCTGACTATCTGGCTTGAAAGTTATTTTTGTTCCTGTCTTTTCGGTTCTTCCAATTTTTTCCAGGCGGGTAATAGGGTCTCCACGCCTATACTCCTGCAAAAATACTCCCCCGTCTCTCTTTACTTCAACCTCAAGCCGTTCAGAGAGAGCATTGACAACCGAAGCCCCTACTCCATGCAATCCTCCAGAAATTTTATAGGTGCTGTGATCAAATTTTCCTCCTGCATGTAGAGTGGTCATCACTACCTCAAGCGCTGGCTTTTTTTCGCTTTCATGGAGATCAACCGGTATCCCGCGACCATTGTCAATCACTGTGATACTGTTATCAATATGAATAGATAAATCTATCTTGTCGCAGCTACCTGCCATAACCTCATCAATGCTGTTATCCACAATCTCATATACCAAGCGGTGCAGTCCTTTTATTCCTGTATCACCAATGTACATACTTGGCCGCTTGCGCACAGCCTCTAAACCCTCCAGAACCTTTATATTAGTAGCATCATACCGCTCCACAAAAATCCTCCTTTATATTAATTAGTGAAATTCTTGCTTATTATCTCACATTATTGTCATAATCGTCAATAAAATTAGTTGAGGTCTCTGAAAGAAATACGGGGGTAATAGGGGTTTGTTTTGTGGAATGAAGCATCAAGATAATTTTTTAATGGTAATTGATCTTTAAAAATTAAAAATGGAATGAAAATAAAAGAAATGAAAATAAAAGAACAGAAATAAAGAGCGCGAGCCCGACTACCTCGGGCATAGCTCCATAGCTCGAATCTCTTTTATAAACTCGTATGTCCTATCCTCAACCTCTTCATCTACAATTGAAGAGAACCTCAAAAATATATCATCATTTTTTATCACAAAGGGTCGTCCCCTGATTGCAGATGAAGCCACAAGTGAATTCACAAGATTAAGTATAACGAGGTCAACATCTATTCCTACTATATCTTCAATTTCCACCCATAACTTGAGCATGCTGCTATTCCAGTAATCGGCTTCCTCCCATTCAATCCTTTTCCCTTTGGGATAAAAATAAACAGCTATATCTACATCAGAGGGCACCCCTGCTTTGCCATATGCATACGAGCCAAAAAGAAATGCAAAACAGATATCGGGCCTGGATATAAAATATTTTTTTAATTCCTGCACTGTATCATCAGAGAGTCTCATCTCTTACCTCTGCGTCAATAAACCGCTTAGTCTTGACAAGTAATTCTTCATAAAAAGGCTTTGCCTCTCTTATAAAGGTTTTTATTGAGTTCCATTTTATATCCAGATATTCATGTGTTATAACATTTCTAATCTTTACCCATGGCGAAAGGGCATTTCCAATAGGCTCAAAAGTCTCTATTAAATCTAAGGAAGCAATAATCTTTGTATAGCTTTCAGGTAAATTTATTTCCTTCATATAGAGTATGATTTTTGAGATATCTATTGAGGAATTAACTATATTCTCAACCCATCGTTCTACTTCGCGCCTCTTTTTCCTATCAAGTGAATACTCCTCCCAGGTAAGATTTGAATAATCATCCCAGTCTTTCATCTCAAACGAAAGAAAGTCCAAATGTTTTTTAAGCCGGATAACCTTCATAATATAACCCCAATTTTAGGCCTTCTGGAACTCCCTATGTCCCCAACATCCCTAACATATGATTATAGCATATCATATCCCAGGCAATTGGCAAGAAATTTTGAACGAGAAATGCGAGAGCCTGTCTGTTGACAGGGGCTTATTTTGTGGTATAATGCAGGGTACTTTCAATCACTTGACCCCTGGACCCCTTGAATCCTTGAATCCTTTTTACTTTGGAAAGGACAGAAATTGGATTTTCCTCGCATTCTAACGGTGGCAGCATCGGCAGGCTCCGGCAAGACTCGTGCTCTATCCGATAGATATACGACGCTTCTTCTTGAGCCCACCATAGGGGCTCTCCCACGCAACATTCTGGCGATTACCTTTACGAATGCAGCAACAGAAGAGATGAAAGACAGAATAATCCTTTCCCTTAAAGAAAAAGTGCTTGAAGACTCTCCATTTAAAAACTCCGCCAACGAAAAGTTAGAAGAACTTCTT
>CAZVBB010000177.1:0-2744 GCA_964625285.1 uncultured bacterium
TTCCTCGCGACAGGAATGTAGCTATTCCAAAAGCTGGCAGGTCAACTTCAAGTATATTCCCGGAGCCACAATTACCAATCCTTTTCTCCCTGAGGTCTGTCTTTGACCAGATGAGGTCAGTGTTCATAAGTGCTGGATTGAAATAGAGCTTTCCGCTAACCTTACCCCCGGTAGGATTAAATGCCCTAACTACGATTTCATCCTCACCTTCTGCAAATTTTAAAGCTGAAATGTGAATATCCCTATTATCTGTCCATAACATACTTAAGGTTTTAGGAAGAGAGCCAGAATGAGACGGAACAAGTATTGACAGGAGAGGATTATTAAGCTCATAAGCGTGATGCCGCGGGAAGTGAGACTCCCAATTTCCCTCGTATGAGGACAGGGAATAGCAAAAGCCAAAATCTTTCCCATACTCATATATCCAACCAGGCCAGCCCATCTCCTTGAGGAAAGGATGTGTGGACTGCTGCTTTAGAAGATTAAGGCTAATAGAGCCTTCACTAATATGATAGCATGGAACTCCGCGATTTGCAAGCGCAATGCCTTTTTTGCCATCTGTAAGAGTTGCATAGATGTGTGCAGGAGCGTTGTATCTCGTATCCGGTCGCGGAATAATCCCATATGGAGTCTCATAATATGGCACCCCGGCAGGAAGAGCAAAAGGAAAGCCTACCTCTACTAAAGAGGAAAGAGTTTCTTTATACTCAACTATCCTTGTGACAAAGTCAACCCGCTTAAGACTTGCATAAAGAGTAATGTCCCGAAAATATGTAGTGTTTAGAAGTCTCTGCTCAACTCTCAAAGTAGCTCTTACCGGACCTTCCTCAAGAATGCTCACCCGCGTGGCTGGGCGCTCACTTGACCTTGCTCTAATATACGTTGTGTAATGAGGATGATAATCTCGAAAAGAGACCCATATTCCCAGATAAGAGTCAAGATCTTCTGAAATAATCAAGTCATTGCCTAAAACTCCTATCTTGCTCACCTTTGAGGGAGCAGTAACTACCGGCTCATGGGTGGCTTCGGTGGAGTAGCTTCGCTTTCCAGCCTGGTTGATGAGCTCCCAATCCAACTCCTTATCATAAATACTAATTAGTGAGCCGCCTCGTTTTGAATCTAAACTCAGACGGTAATAAGCATTTTCCATCCCGCTGCTATTTATAGATATGTGTGGAGTGTAAGAGGCAGTAGTGGTTGATGGGCAGGCATAAAAAATACTGTATCCTAAGGGAGGGATGTTTTCTGCAATGAAAACAATTTTAGCCACTCTCTTGCCAAATGGATTGTTAGTTATCTCGAGAAACTGGCACTGGAGTTCTCTGCCAGCAGAGTCAAATATCCTTACTGAAATAAAAGGTTCCGCTAAGGGAATATCTATTTCAACAAAGTCGTTTCTCTTCCAGGAAAGTGGATTAAATACGAGAAGCGCCTTTGCACTTGCCAGCTCAGGGAGTGGTTTCGTATCTATCCGGGCTGATAATTCAGTCAGGAGTCTCTCCGTAGAACGTTCAAGAATCTGACCGGCTTCCTCGTAGCGCCTGAAGACAAACTTTGCTACCTCTTCGGGTATAGTGCCGGTAATATTATCGTGATGATGGTTGGTAGCAACCAGTTGCCAGGCAGCGCTGAGTTCCTTTTTAGGATAGGACTTTCCGAGAAGAGCAGAGAAAACACCGAGCCTCTCATTAGCAAAGAGCTTAGCCTCAAGTTGGGCATTTGCCTGCTTGAACTCCGGTCGGTTTATCCATGCAGAGCTACCCAGCGCTGGATTAAACTCAAGCTCATAAGTGGGAAGAAGCTCAGGATGAAGCTTTAAGGCATCCTCCACCGCATGGAAAAAATCTCTTGGGGTAGCAATAACCAGTTTGTAACCAGTGGATGGGAAAAGCTCTTCGTTCCAGGCTTTCACTACCTCTGGCAGAAAGAAAAAATCCTTTTGGGGGTAGCAAAAATCATCTCCACAGAGGAGCATGATATTCGGGGTTGGAGAATAGGGCGCCATTGCCCCAATAGCCTTCTGTATTCGCTTAAATGCTAACTCCAGGTTCTCTTCTATGCATTTCAGGAATCCTGAATTATAATGGGTTTTCATCCAGTGAGTGAGAAGTCTGTCTCCAGCATTTTGCCACCAAAAATTTACAACTCGAGGCAAATCCTTCTTGTAATGAAGTTCCTCAAATATTGGCTTTTTCAGATGAAATATACTCGTCACAAGCTCTGGGACTTCAGGGCTCATTGCACTGAGTGAATATTCATTTAGCTCCAGCCTTGCAAATACATAGTATTTATACCCTGACTGACTTAGAAAATGGGGAATGCTTCCCGGGTGGCCAAAGACATCAATCTCCCAAGCGACTTCACTTTCAACTTCAAAGGTTTTTTTAATCCACTCATTCCCTAAAAGTAGATTTCTGACCAGTGCTTCACCACAAATGAGGTTTAAATCAGGTTGGACCCATTTACCTCCTACAATCTCAATCTTTCCCTCCTGAACATAGCATCGAAGCTTGTCTTGATAGTCGGGATAGTTTTCCCAGAAGTGCTTTATGAAGATTGCTTGGTTGATTGTGAATCTGAAGTTCGGTTTTTCTGCAATTAAATCTATGGCATCAATTATGATATTGGAAACGGTGACTTTATATTCATCAAGCGTTTTCCAGAAATCCACATCCCAGTGAGAATAAGGAACCATGAAAACAGTTTTCCCGGAGAACGCATCTTTATTAGTGTTCACTATCTCT